>JACSRG010000062.1 GCA_014879865.1 Anaerolinea sp. | reverse complement strand
ATTACGACCGACGACACGTATACCCAAGTGATCGAAATTGAACCAACGCGAATTCGAGCGTGAAGCGTAAAGCCGACCAGAGCGTTTTACGCAGCACGTATTACGCAGTACGGAGCACTTATCATGATGCGATTTGATCGATTCACCGAACGCGCGCAGGATGCCGCCAATCGTAGTCTCGAAATCTTGCAGCGCTATGGACACCATCAAGTAGACACCGAGCATCTTATGCTGGCGCTGTTGGAACAGCCCGACGGCGTGGTGCCGCAAATCCTGGGCAAACTCAACGTCGATGTGAATGCGATGCGCGCGAAACTGGAAGACATTCTGCGCCAGTCGCCCAAAGCCGCCATCTATGGCGGCGGCACGGGACAGATCTTCATCACGCCGCGTGTGAAGCGCGTGCTAGATGTGGCGTCGGAAGAAGCCAACCGCTTAAAGGACGACTACATCTCGACCGAGCACCTCTTGCTGGCGATCTGCGCTGAGCGCAATAATGCTTTGGCACGGGTACTGGCAGAGAGCGACGTGACGCGCGAGCGCATCAACGAGGCGATCAAGCAAATTCGCGGCGGGCAGCGCGTGACCGATCCGGGCGCGGAGAGCCGCTATCGCACACTGGAAAAGTACAGCCGCGATCTGAGCGCGCTGGCCCGATCGGGCAAGCTCGATCCGGTGATTGGCCGCGACAACGAGATTTTGCGCGTGGTGCAGGTGCTCTCGCGCCGCACCAAGAACAACCCGGTGCTCATCGGCGAAGCGGGCGTAGGCAAGACCGCCATCGTCGAAGGACTGGCGCAGAAGATCGCGTCGAACGATGTTCCCGAAACGTTAATGGGCAAGCGCGTGGTGGCGTTGGACCTCGGCGCGATGGTGGCTGGTTCGCGCTTCCGCGGCGAGTTTGAAGAGCGCCTGAAGGCCGTGATGGAAGAGATTCAGCGCGCGCAGGGCGAGGTGATTCTCTTCATCGACGAACTGCACACCGTCGTCGGGGCGGGTGCAGCATCCGGCGCATTGGACGCGGGCAGCATGTTGAAACCGGCGTTGGCACGCGGCGAATTGCAGTGTGTCGGCGCGACGACGCTCGACGAGTATCGCAAGTACATCGAGAAGGACGCCGCGCTGGAGCGCCGCTTCGCGCCCGTCTTCGTGGACGAGCCGAGCGTGGAAGAAACGATCGAGATGTTGCACGGCCTGCGCGATCGCTACGAGGCGCACCACAAGGTCCGCATCAGCGATCAGGCCCTGACTGCGGCGGCGAACCTCTCGCACCGCTACGTCGCCGATCGGCATTTGCCCGACAAGGCAATCGATCTGATCGATGAAGCGGCGGCCAAGCTCCGCGTGACGTTATACACTTTGCCCGACGAACTTAAGACGATGAAAGTTACACTGGATCGGCTGCAAAACGAGCAGGAGCAAGCCTCGGTGTCTGAAGATTACGAAAAGGCGGCGACCTTGAAGAGCCGCCGGTTGCAGATGGAGAATGAATTCAACGAGGCGCGCGAAAAATGGCGGCATGAGAAAAATATCGATGAAATCGTCGATGAGGATGATATCGCCACCGTAGTGGCGCAGTGGACAGGCATCCCCGTGGCACAGATGATGCAGACTGAGGCCGCCAAACTGCTGCAGATGGAAGAGCGCCTGCGCGAGCGCATCATCGGGCAGGAAGAAGCGATCGCGGCGTTGAGTGATGCCATCCGCCGTGCGCGATCAGGGCTGAAAGATCCCTCACGCCCGATCGGCTCCTTCATCTTCCTCGGTTCGTCGGGCGTGGGCAAGACCGAACTCGCCAAGGCGCTGGCGTGGTTCCTGTTCGACGATGAAGACGCGCTGGTGCGTGTGGACATGAGCGAGTACCGCGAACAACATACAGCTTCGCGTTTGTTCGGCGCGCCGCCGGGCTATGTGGGCTACGAAGAGGGCGGCCAACTCACCGAAGCGGTTCGTCGCCGGCCCTATCAGGTGGTGCTGTTCGACGAGATCGAGAAG
>JACSRG010000603.1 GCA_014879865.1 Anaerolinea sp. | reverse complement strand
TCGGGGTCAAGTCCGCTGACCGGGACGCTTTCGCCGTCCTCATCTTCGGTCGCGGGCTGCGCCAGCAGATCGACCGCCTCTAGCCACGCCTCGCGCCCCGCACTGATCAGGGCGTCATTGGCGGCGCGTTCAAGCTGATCGACCGCCGCAGCGTCGATGCCGGGAATAGTGAAATAGGGCGAACGCAGCACGTCGAACAGGTCGCGCCGCCGGAAGTTCGATTTGTGCAGATCGAGCAGGCTCAGCAGCGCGGTGATCGCCGGGTTGCGCGCCAGCGGTTCGCCGTAGTGGATCGCTAAGGGAATGCCGTAAGCGCGTCCTGCCGCCGTGAACGCATCGCCATACACTGTCCAATCGCGCACGGCGATCAAGATGGCGTCGGGCGACACGCCGTCGAGCAGCAGTCGTTTGACGCGCCGCAAGATCAGCGCGGCTTCGGCGGTCGGGTCAGGCGCTTCGAGCAGGCACACGGCGGAGGTTTCGCCGTCAAACGGGATCGGCTTGGGGCGCAGCAGTTGGTCGGAGAGGTGATGCAGCGCCGCTTCTGTGTGTTGTCTCCCCTCGCCGAATTCGGGGAGGGGCGGGGGTGGGGTCATGCTCACCGCGAACCGCGCCGAGTCGTGCGCTTCTTCGAGCCGTTCCTTTGCCCGCGCGAAACGGCGTCCCATCGTGTCCTCGCGTCCGGCGACAGTCGTCAGGGTGATCAACGTTTCGCGGACACGCGCGCCCAACTGCGCCAGCAGCTTGGCTTGCAGCAGGTTGAACTGGTCGTAGCCGTCCACGATCAGCAGATCGACATCTTTTGCCAAGCCGCGCTGGTTCGAGAGCGCGTCGTAAGCTAACCAGCCCTCCCCTTCCCGATCCACCAGATCGTGCTGGCGCAGCACGGCTTGATACGCGGCGTAAATCCGCGCCAGTTCGCGTTCTTTGGCGTTATCCGCCGCCAGCTCGAAGACTTCCGGCGTGATCAAATTCTGCTTGAGTTCGTAGATCAGCGCGGCGCACACGCGGATGAACCCCGGCGTGAGCGCGATCCCCTTGTACACGTCGAGCGACATGCCGCGCAGCACTTCGCGCAGCAGACCGTAGCGCGCGGTATCGTCGAGGCAGCGCTGCGGCGTCCCCGCCAGCTTGAGCAAGCGATTGTACAGGGGATAAAACGTGAAGAATTCGATGTTGAACAACACCCGCCCGTGTTCGACCGTCAGGCGGCGGCGAAAGTCGTTGATCTGCCGTTCGGTGGAGAGCAGCACCCAGATTTTCGCAAATGGGTTCGCCGCCTTGATCGCCAGCAGCCGCCGGTGAGCGGACTCGGTCTTGCCCGCGCCAACGCGCGCAAGCTGAAGCGTAGTTGTCATGCGACTCAGCCGCCCATCAACAACGTGACGACAGTTTGCGCCTGTGTCGCGTCGATGCGGTCGGCAGCGAAATAGCCCTGCTTGAGCGTGGTGATCAAGTTATGCAGATGGGTCGGCGGGACAGCGGGCTGATTCGGCGTAATGCGCAGTTCGCGCTCCGACCGCGTGAAGACCACCACTCCGTACACCGGGACTTCTTTCAAACGACTGCGCGTCAGGAAGGATCGCAGCGCGCGGATGTCGGTCAGCGCCTCGTTGGTCACGTTGAAGCCCGCGCTCGACAGTTCGCCGTTGCGCCCGCGTTTGATCCACGCCGCGCCCTCGTTGATGAAATCGCCTGCCCGGTCGATGATGCGAAAGACCAGCACCCCCGGCGGACCGACCAGCACCGCATCGATGTAGCCTACGCCGGGTCGATTCACGTTGCGCACGAACGTGTAGCGGTCGTCCAACTGCGTTTGCAGCATGTCGCTCGTCATCCGGGCGAGGTCGTTATCCGGCTTGAGCGTGAACGCGCGGATGACGAGGATCACCGCGACAATCGCCAGCAGGAAGCCGAAAATCAAGATGCCGATCTGGGTCAGCGTGTACAGCCCGTAGCTCGGCGACTGGGTGTTGACCAGCGGGATCGCTACCAGCACGATGCTGATTGTACAGGCGAACACGCCAATCGCCGCCATGACAAACGCCAGCGTCGTCAGGCGAATCTGGCGGCGGTTGCGGGCGCGGGTCGGGTTTAAGCTGCGCATATTTAGTTCGCGTCTTCAGACTTTTCGGAAGGAATCACCGGTTCGGTGGCTGCGTGCCGCCCCGCGACGACTTCCTCAAGAATGCGTTTCAGTTCGTTGAAGCGCGGCAGCGGCTTGTACAGCAGTTTGTCCGCCCCCGCCTGCGCGATGACCGCCTTTTCCTCTTCGACCGACAGCTTATAAGCGGTAATGAGGACAATGCCCGCGTTCTTGAGTCCGGGACTGCTGCGCAGACGCGCGCCGACTATCGGACCGCTAACCGCCCCCGGCAGCCGAATATCGAGAAGCGCCAGTTCGGGCGATTCGCCGACGTGCAGCCCTTTATCCGCGTCGTCGATCCACGCGATGGCTTCTTCGCCATCAACGAACGCCACGCCTTCAATGCCCCACATCTCGAACATGGCAAGCAGCAGTTCGTAAATGTCAGGTTCGTCCTCTACCAGCATCCATTTTGACAAGGACAACGCTCCTCTAACAGCTTCCTAACGGCTTGTTCACTTATTATCATCTGTTTCCCAATGATTCGGCAAACAATTTTACGTTACTGGGCTTATACTAGGTAAGGAAATTGGAATACGGGCTTGGGAAAAATCGACATGACATGGATGATCGCTGAAGACGAGGCTGATATTCGCAACTTACTTGCCATGATGTGTCAAGTGTGGGGCTACAATACGGTGACGTTCGAGAACGGGCAAAAGGTCTGGGATTGGCTGGATGGAGTCGAACGCGGCGAGAAGGATTTTTCGCCGGAACTCGTGCTCATGGACATCCGTATGCCGGGGAAAAAGGGCAACGAACTCGCCCAGCGGATGCGCACACTGCCCGATTTCCAGCAGACGCCCATCGTCCTCATGACCGCATTCTCGCTGAGTGACCGGGAACGCCGCGACATGATGACCAGCGACGGCGTCGATCATATTCTGAACAAACCGCTCCCCGATTTCGAGCAGCTTCGGGCGACGCTCGATGGCATTGCCCATCAGAAACGGAACGGACAGTCATGAGCCAAGACCCGCGTGAGATCAGCGGCGCGCTCTACCGCGTCAACCGCCTCGGCAAAATGTCGGAGCAGATGTTCAGCCGCCTCTACCGCTCGTTCGGTCGGCAAAAAGAGGTCGAACGTTCGCGGCAAATGGTAGCGATTCAGGACAACCGCGACGCCGAAATCAAGAAGCGTGATGCCGAAATCCAACGCCTGAGCGGGATTCTCGCCGCGATTGATCAGGGCGTCATCATGCAGGGCAACGAGGGGCAGCTCCTGTACGTCAACGAAGCGGCGCGCAAACTGCTCGGCTCGATCAAGACGTTCTGGGACAGCGAACTCGGCACGTTGTTCAACAATTACCGCGAGGTTACGTCGGTCGGCTCGGAGATCATGCCGCTCAGTGACCCGACGCGCGTTCAGGTCAACAACCGGATCATCGGCGCGCAGTTAGCAGCCATCGGCGACGATCAAGGCGAGCGCATCGGCACGATGATCGTGCTGCGCGATGTCACCCGCGAAGAACTGGCGGATCGGCTCAAGGATCATTTCATCACCGCCATTTCGCATGAACTGCGCACGCCGATGGCGGTCATCAAGGGCATGAGCGACGTGATCATGAATCAGACGGAGGGCGGCAAAGCGCCCAACCCCCGCCTTCTCGAAACGCTCACGCGCAACGTCGATATTCTGGATCGCATGATCGTCGAACTGCTCGACATCTCCGAATTGACCAGCGGCGCGTTCACCATGCGTGACGATCTCGTCAACCTCGAACCGCTCGTGTGGAGCGTGGTCGGCGGCATGATGCCGGAAATCAAGCGTTCCCGCTTGGATATTTCGTTCAACGCCCGGCACACGTCTAAGCTGCGCGTACGCGGCGACGATCAACGCCTGCGCTGGGCGCTCGGTCATCTGGTGCAGAACGCGATCCACTACACCGAGCAAGGCGGGCACATCGTCCTCACTGCCGGGCTTGCCGACACAGAACGCATCGCCGTGCAGGTCGCGGATACGGGCGTGGGCATCAGCGAGGAAGATATGCCGCACATCTTCGAGCGGTTCTACCGGGGCAAACCGAAGACGCGCACCGGCAAGGCAATTGATCCGCGCGGACTAGGGCAAGGCTTGTTCATCGCGCGGCGCGTCGCCGAAGCGCACGGCGGCTACCTGACCGCCAGCAGTCCCGGCGGGCAAGGCAGCATCTTCACGATGGTTGTGCCCCGCGCATAGCGCAGTTGCGCCCAACCCGTCACAAACGTTACAATGCGGGCAACAAGGTTGGCTTTGCCCGAAGGAGAAACTTTTGTGACCGGATTGGGCGCGTTTACGTTCGTCTTACACAGCCACCTCCCCTACGCCCGTCTCGCGGGTCGCTGGCCTCACGGGGAGGAATGGATTCACGAAGCAGCGAACGAAACCTACATCCCCTTGCTCGACATGCTCTACGATCTCAAAGAGGAAGGCATCCCCTACTCGCTCACGATTGGGATCACGCCCGTGCTGGCGGAACAACTCGCCGACCCGGATGTGCTGGAGCATTTTGATCAGTATCTCGCGCAGCGCATCGACGCGGCGGCGCGTGACATCGCCTATTTTCAATCTCCCGGCGCGGAAAACTCGCATCTGCGCTATCTGGCAGAGTGGTATCGGGATCGCCACGAGAAGACGCGCCAATCGTTCAACGTCCGTTTCAAGCGCGACTTGATCGGCGCGTTCCGCCATTTGCAGGATGAAGGCTGCCTCGAAATCATCACCAGCGCGGCGACGCACGGTTATCTGCCCCTATTCAGCCGCGACAGCACGATCCGCGCGCAGATCAAGACGGGGATCGAAACGCATCGCCGGTTGTTCGGCAGGACGCCGCGCGCGATCTGGCTGCCGGAATGTGCCTACCGTCCCGCCTATATCACCGACACGGGACGCCGGCGCGCGGGCTTGGAGACGATCCTCGCGGATTACGGTCTGCGCGCCTTCTTCAGCGAAACACACACGGTCACGGGCGGTAACGCCGTCGGCGTGGCAGGCGGCGACGTGATCGGACCCTACGGCGCGATCAAGCGGCGCTACGTCATCCCCACCACCGATCAGTTCAGCGGCGGACGGAAAGACGCGACCACCTTCCAACCCTACTACGTCAGCGACACGACGCACTACCCCGACGCGGAGTCGCATTCCGGCGTGGCGGTGATCGGGCGCAACCAGAAGGTCGGCGAACAGGTCTGGAGCGCGCAGTGGGGCTACCCCGGCGATTTCGATTACCGGGAATTTCACAAGAAAGCCGGGACGAGCGGGATGCAGTACTGGCGCATCACGGGCGCGAAGGTCGAACTGGGCGATAAAGACCTGTATCACCCGGATTGGGCGGCGTACAAGGTCGAGCAGCACGCCGAACATTTCGCGCACTTGGTCGGCGATCAACTGCGGCAGTATCGCAACCAGACTGGCAAATTCGGCATCGTCGCCGCCAACTATGACACCGAGCTGTTCGGTCACTGGTGGTTCGAGGGCGTCTCATGGCTCGGCAAAGTGCTGCGCCATCTCAACAACCACCCCGAAGTCGAAGTGACGACCGCCAGCCGGTTCATCGCGGAACACCCGCCCGAAACCGTGCTCGATCTGCCGGAGAGCAGTTGGGGCGCGGGCGGCACACATTTTGTGTGGGACAACAACGAGACTCACTGGATGTGGTCGCCGATTCACGAGGTCGAAGAGCGCATCGAACGCTTGGCGAACCACTTCAACGCGCCGAACGAAAATGAGCAGACCGTCTTGAATCAGGCGGCGCGTGAGGCACTGCTGCTGCAAAGCTCCGATTGGCTGTTCTTGGTCACGACCGGGCAGGCGCGCGAATACGCCATCCGGCGCTTTAGCCAGCACATCGAGCGCTTTGAAAAACTGGCGTCAAGTCTGGAAGCGGGCAGTCCAAACATTGATCTCGCGTTAGAATATTGGGAACTGGATAAACTGTTCGCTGACCTAGACTATCGCTGGTTCCGCTAGGAGTCCTCCATGAATATTTTGTTTGTCTCTGCCGAAGTCGATCCCTTTGCCAAAGTCGGCGGTCTAGCGGATGTGGTCGGTTCGCTGCCGGCGGCGCTGCGCAGCGCGGGCATCGACGCCCGCGTGATCATGCCGCTCTACAACTTCATCGACCAAGCGCGCTGGGGCATCAACTATCTGCTTTCGTTCGACGTGCACCGCCGCACGGGGACGATCCACGTTGACCTGTACTTGGCGATTCACAACGGCGTCCCGATCTATTTTGTGCGCGCGCTCCCCTACTTCGGGCAGGAAAGCGCCGTCTACTCCTTCTGGGATTACGACGTGCCGCGCTTCATGTTCTTCTGCCAAGCGGTGATGGATGCCGCCAACGCGCTGCGCGATCAACAGGGTTGGTTCCCCGACATTTTCCACGTCCACGACTGGCACACGGGACTCGTGCCGTTCTTCGTCAGCCTGCGCCGGAATGAACCCGGTTGGGCGCATGTCGGTACGATGGTCTCGATCCACAACATGGCGTATCAGGGTGAGCACATCGGCGGATGGGCATGGGAACAGGGCATCCCCGGACGCGATCACCCCGAACTGCAAGCGCGCGGTCTGGGCGATAACATGCTGGCGATCAGCCTCGCCTACTCGGATATGATCACCACCGTCAGCCCGCGCTACGCCGTCGAGATTCAGTATCCGTACATGGGCTACGGCTTGGAGGGCTTGCTTCGCACCCGCCTATCCGATCTGCGTGGCATCCTCAACGGCATCGACATCAACCAGTGGAATCCCGCGACCGATCCGAAGATCGTCGCCAACTACAGCGCCGACGATTTCGCGACGCAGCGCCCAATCAACAAACGCCAACTGCAAACCGACTCGAATCTCGAAGTCCGCGACGATATCCCCGTGATCGGCATGGTCAGCCGCTTGGTCGAGCAAAAAGGGCTTGATCTGGCGCTGCCGGCACTGCGTACCGTCCTCGCCAAGCACGATGTACAGTTCATCGGCTTGGGGTCAGGCGAACCGGTGTACAACGAAATGTTCTTCCGGCTAGGTGCAGATTTTCACTGGCGCGCCAAGTGCTTCTTGGGCTTCAACGCGACGGTCGCGCAGCGTATTTACGCGGGCTGCGACATCTTCCTCATGCCGAGCCATTACGAGCCATGCGGCATCGGGCAGATGCTCGCCATGCGCTACGGCGCGCTTCCGCTCGTGCGCGAAACGGGCGGCTTGGCGGATACGGTCGCCAATTACGACGACGGTGACGCCGACCGGGGGACGGGCTTCGTCTTCAACTGGGAAGAACCCGACGCGGTCGTCGGCACACTCGACTGGGCGCTGTGGACGTACCGCAATCGCAAACCCGCATGGCAGCGGATGCAGGAACGCGCCATGCGCACCGATTTCAGTTGGGACAAGAGCGCGCGCGAGTACGCCATGCTCTACGGGTGGATTTCGGATCGCCACCGCTAAGTAGGTTGTTCCGCCGTTCTGCGGCAAAATTCGGCTTGAAATGGTGTTATTTGGAGGCAGCTACACATGAAGGTGAAAGCAGTCATTCTCGCGGGCGGCGAAGGGACGCGCTTGGCTACGTTGACAGCCAAGCGCGCGAAACCGGCAGTGCCATTCGCCGGGAAATATCGCATCATCGATTTTACCCTGAGCAACTGCGTCAATTCCGGCATTTTCGACGTGTTGATCCTGACGCAGTACCGCCCGCACAGCTTGAACGATCACATCGAGCGCGGGCGTCCATGGGACTTAGATCGTTCCTTCACCGGCGGCGTGCAGATTTTGCAGCCCTACAAAGGACGGTATGATACGGATTGGTACAGCGGCACGGCAGACGCGGTCACGCAGAACCTGAACTTCGTGCGGCGCGGGCGTCCCGACTACGTGCTGATCCTCTCCGGCGATCATATCTATGAAATGGATTACGACACGCTGCTCAATTACCACCGCGACAAGAAAGCCGATGCGACGATCTGCACGATCACCGTGCCGCTCGACGAAGCCAGCCGCTATGGGATCGTCGATGTCAATGACGATTACAGCGTGCGCTCGTTCATCGAAAAGCCGGAAAATCCACCCGGCAACCTCGCCAACATGGGGGTGTATATCTTCACGTATTCCGTGCTGGAGCGTCTGCTCAGAGAAGATCACGGCATGGAAACGCATCACGATTTCGGCAAGGATATTCTGCCGCGCATGGTGAACGAAGGCATGGCGGTGTACGCGTATCCGTATGGCGGCTACTGGATCGACGTCGGGACGATTGAGGCGTACTGGGAAGCGCACATGGATTTACTCGCCAGCCCGCCGTCGATCAACCTGAATGATCGGACGTGGGTCATCCATACGAAGTCCGAAGAACGCCCGCCCGTACAGGTCAACGCCGGAGCGATCATCAAGGACAGCATGATCACCGACGGGTCGGTCATCGCGGAAGGCGCAGTCGTCGAACGCTCGGTGCTGTCACCCGGCGTGTTTATCGGACCGAATGCGGTCGTCCGCGAATCGGTCATTTTGACCGATACCTATATCGAAGCGGGCGCGGTAGTCGAGCGCTGCATCATCGACAAGATCGCCGTCGTCGGGCATAACGCGCGCGTCGGCGGAATTCCGCCGATGGGCGAACTCGGCATCTCGTGCATTGGCAAGAATGCGCATGTCCCGGCGGGTTATACGATTGGGCACAGTACGATCCTCGGGACGGATTTGCGGTTGGAAGATTTTGCGGCATTCCCGGATAAAATCGTGCCGAGCGGCACGCGGTTGGGCTACAAGAGCAAGAAATAGCCCGAACGATTATAACCGGTCAAGTGTGGACAGGGACGAGGTGAGCAACACACCTCGTCCTTTTACGTTCTCTGCGCTCATAGCGTGATGTGCGGAAAAGTCTAGCTGGCGTCCGACTTGGTCTTCGACTTGCTGCTGGTCGTCTTGCTCGTCGTCGCCGTCTTCGGCTTGGTGGCGCGCTTGGCTTTGGGCTTGGCTTCGGCTGCGGGTGCGTCTGCGCTGGGGGCTGGTGCTTCCGCTGGTGCGGCATCATCGCTGTCTGTCACCACTACAACCGAGTTGTCGCCGCTGAACGGATTCACAACATAGCGATCAGCCTCCCAATCGTTATGCCAATCCGTCCCATTGACCAAATAGCGGAACTGATAATCCCGCCCCTTTTCGAGTTCCAGCGTCACGGTAAAGCTGCCGTCTTTTTGCCGCTTCATCGGCATTGCCTTCTCGTCCCAGTTGTTGAAGTCGCCTACAATGTAAACCGTCTCGCCTTGCACGGCTGCGGGCAGCGAAAAGGTCACTTTGCACACGTTTTTAGTCTTGAGATACTGCTTCTTGAGCATACCCAACGAATCCCCTTGAATTGTGAACGCAGGTACTTGCATTTCTGCATTTTAACACAACCTAGAAAAAATCAAGGTCTTGTGTTCGTGGGAACATCTATCAAACAACTTCAATTTTTTTGAAGATTGTCATAAAAGTCCGCTAAACTCTCGCGGCTTTACCGGAAATGCGGTAAGGTTGAACGGCGAAAACGTTGGCGTCCTCATCTGGCGGCGGCGTTTTGCTTTTGACATAAACGGAGACAAACATGGTAAAACCCATTGCAACTGTCAGCGTCGTTCCCAATCTACCCAAACCGTTGGAACGACTGCATGACCTCGCCTACAATCTGCGCTGGTCATGGGATCACGAGACGATTGCGCTGTTCCGGCGTATGGATCGCGATCTTTGGGAAAAGACCGGGCATAATCCCGTGTGGATGCTCGGCTTGATGGATCAGAATCGACTGGAAGCCCTGTGCGATGACCCGGCGTTCATGACGCACTTCAAGCAGGTGCTGAGTGAATTCGACGATTACATGAAGGCGGAGAACACATGGTTCTCCAAGCATTACAGCACGGCGACCAAGCCATATCTCGCGTATTTTTCGATGGAATTCGGCTTGACCGAATGCTTGCAGAATTATTCCGGCGGTCTGGGCGTCCTCAGCGGCGATCACCTCAAGAGCGCCAGCGATCTTGGTTTGCCGCTCGTCGGCGTCGGGCTGCTCTATCAGGAAGGCTACTTCCGCCAGTATTTGAACGCGGACGGCTACCAGCAGGAATCCTACCCGATCAATGACTACGCCAATCTGCCCGTGCAGCTCGAACGCGACGCGCAGGGCAACGCGATTCGCATCAGCGTGCCCATGCCGGGACGCGAACTCTATGCGCAAATCTGGCGCGTGCAGGTCGGGCGCGTCCCGCTGTACCTGCTCGACTCGAACATCTCGGACAACCATCTCGAAGAAGATCGCAACCTGACGGATCGGCTGTACGGTGGTGACCGGCGTACGCGCATCCGCCAAGAGATCCTCATGGGGATTGGCGGCATCCGCGCGCTGGAGGCGCTGAATCTGCGCCCGACCGTCTGCCACATGAACGAGCCGCACTCCGCGTTCTTGGCGCTGGAGCGCATTCGCATGTTCATGAGCGAGCACAACGTCAACTTCTGGCAAGCCAAAGAGATCACGGCGTCGGGCAATCTATTCACCACGCACACGCCCGTCCCCGCCGGGTTGGAACGCTTCGGCTTCGACCTGATCGACGAGCATTTCACCGATTTCTATCGCGGACTCGGGCTGAACCGTAACCAGTTCATCGACTTGGGGCGCGAGAACATGGGCGATTACGAGCTGTTCTCGATGGCGGTCTTGGCGCTCAACACGTCCAGCGGCGCGAACGGCGTCGCCAAGCTGCACGGCGTCGTCTCGCGCAAGCTGTGGCAGTGGATGTACCCTGATGTGCCTGAACACGAAATCCCCATCGGCGCAATCACTAACGGCATTCACGTCAATACATGGATCAGCCGCGACATGGCGCAGTTGTTTGATCGCTACCTCGATCCGTCGTGGCGCGACAACGAATCCGAACCGGATTTGTGGCAGAGCATCGACTCGATGCCCGATACCGAACTCTGGCGCACGCACGAACGCCGCCGCGAACGCTTGGTCGCGTTTGCCCGCCGCCGTCTGCGCACGCAGCTTCAAAATCGCGGCGCGGCGCAGCACGAAATCGAAGCCGCCGAAGAAGTCCTCGACCCGGATGCGTTGACGATTGGCTTTGCCCGCCGCTTTGCGACCTACAAGCGCGCGACGCTCCTCTTCCGTGACCCGGATCGCTTGCTCGCGCTGCTAACCAACGCGCAGCGTCCGGTGCAGTTCATCTTCGCGGGCAAGGCGCATCCGCATGATACCGGCGGCAAAGACTTGATCCGCCAGATCGCGCGGACGGCGCGCCTGCCCGAATTCCGGCACTCGATTGTCTTCCTCGAAGACTACGACATGCAGGTCGCCCGCTACCTGATTCAGGGCGTGGATGTGTGGCTTAACACGCCGCGCCGCCCGAAAGAAGCCAGCGGCACGAGCGGCATGAAGGTCATCTACAACGGCGGTTTGAACTGCTCGACGCTCGATGGCTGGTGGGCGGAAGGCTATGATCCGTCGGTCGGTTGGGCGATTGGCGCGGGCGAAGAATACCCCGAATACGAATGGGATCATCAGGACTTTGTCGAAAGCCAAGCCCTGTATGAAATCCTCGAAAACGACGTCGTGCCGACCTTCTACGAACGCGGGCGCGACAACGTGCCGCGCAACTGGATCGTGAAGGTCAAGAACGGCTTGAAGTCGCTTGCGCCATACTTCAA
>JACSRG010000063.1 GCA_014879865.1 Anaerolinea sp. | reverse complement strand
CGGATCGCCGAAGGGGCGGGCGAAGACCCATGCTTGGGGACGGCGATGGCACTCGCCCGCGTGCGCGGCTTCCAGACCGACGATCTGCCTGTCGGTCACCGGATCAGCGCTTGTCCGAAGCATTATGTCGGCTATGGCGCGGCGGAAGGCGGACGCGATTACAACACCGTCGAACTATCGGAACGCACACTGCGCGACATTTATCTCCCGCCGTTTAAAGCGGCGCTCGACGCAGGCGCGGGCAGCATCATGAGCGCGTTCAACGAGATCGCGGGCATTCCGGGGACGTGTAACACCTTCCTGCTGCGCACGGTGCTGCGCGACGAATGGGGCTGGGACGGGGTGGTCGTCAGCGACTACAACTCGATTGGGGAATTGGTACAGCATGGTGTCGCCGCAGACCTGCGTGAGGCGGCACGGCTGAGCATCCTCGCGGGTGTCGATCTCGACATGGAGAGCGGCGCATACGATCAGCATCTCGCCAGCTTGGTCAGATCGGGCGAAGTGCCGGTCGAACTGGTGGATGAAGCCGTGCGCCGGGTTTTGCAGTTGAAGTTCAGCCTCGGTCTGTTCGAGCACGCCGAAGTCGATGCTTCGCTTGCCGAACGCACGCTGATGTCGCCGGAATTCCGGGCGCTGGCGCTGGAAGTCGCACAGCAGTCGATGGTGCTGCTCAAGAACGAGGATCATGTGCTGCCGCTCGAAGCAGGCAAGCAGCGAATCGCGCTGATCGGTCCACTGGCGAACAATCGCGCCGATCTCCTCGGCACATGGTCGATGGCGAGTCAAGCCTCGAAGGTGGAGACGGTGCTGCATGGACTCACGCAGTATGACGACCGGATTATCTATGAACAGGGCTGTTCCATCGTCGGAGATGCCGATTTGAACCTCGCGGCGGCGGTCAATGCTGCCGAACAAGCGGATGTCGTGGTGCTGGTCGTCGGCGAGAGCGCTGCCATGAGCGGCGAGGCGCACTCGCGGGTGTATCTTGGGCTCCCCGGCAGGCAGCAGGAATTGTTCGACGCGCTGGCGGCAACCGGAAAACCGATCATCACCGTGCTGATGAGTGGTCGCCCACTTGTTATCCCGCAGATCGCGCAGAAGTCGGCGGCGCTGCTGGTGGGGTGGCACGGCGGAATCCGCGCGGGGCAGGCGGCTGCCGATCTTCTGTTTGGCGCGGTCAATCCTTCGGGCAAGCTGACTGCCAGTTTCCCGCGTACTGAGGGACAAATTCCGGTGTTCTATGCGCACAAAGCGACCGGCAGACCCGCCGAAAGCGAAGGCACGACCCAGTTTCATGAACCGTTCCGCTCGACTTATCTGGATGAGTCGAATTCGCCGCTGTTCGCGTTTGGCGAAGGGCTGAGCTATTCCCGCTTTGAGTACAGCGACCTCGACGTGCTGACGCCCTCGGTGGCGCGTGACGGGACGCTGCGAGTGACGGCATCTGTCCAGAATGTCAGCAACCGCTCCGGCGATGAGATCGTTCAGCTTTACGTGCGCGATCTGGTGGGTTCGGTGACGCGCCCGGTCAAAGAACTCAAAGGTTTTCAGCGTGTCACCTTAGCGGCGGGCGAAAAGCGGCAGGTTCGCTTTGACATCCCGGTTAGTGAACTGGGATTTCACGGTGTAGACATGAGCTACCGGGTTGAGCCGGGTGCGTTCAAGGTGTGGATTGGGGCAGACTCGGCTCACGGGTTAGAAGGCGCATTTACGGTGGTCGAGTAGCCGCCGAACACAGGGATGACAGCGATGCTTAATCAGACAATCAAACTCTATGACGACCGGGATGATGTGACCCTCACGACCTATGTGCTGGCGGATTCGCCGGAGCTGTTGAACGGCAGGAAGCGCCCCGCCGTGCTGGTGTGCCCCGGTGGGGCGTATCTCGGTTGTTCGGATCGGGAAGGAGAGCCGGTCGCGCTGCGTTTCGCCGCGATGGGCTATCACGCGTTTGTGCTGCGCTATTCCACCTACTATCAAGGCGGGTTTGGGCAGTT
>JACSRG010000862.1 GCA_014879865.1 Anaerolinea sp. | reverse complement strand
GCAGGCCAGCGAGAGGATCAGCAGGATGATGGCCCACTGCCCGGTGCGCTGCGTGGCCGCTTGAATGGGATTGACCGTCAGGTTGTCATTGAGCGCATCGACAATCAACACGATCAACGGTATCCATGCCGCGAGATGCACGCCCCAGCGAATTTGTCTGAAATGAGATTTAAGGAAGTTCATGGTAATCAATGTAGGGGCGAGGCACACCGTCCCCGCAGCGAAGCGAAGTGGGATTCGCCAACGCATCACGATCGTTCGGATCGTCGAGCGCGGCTGCAACTCTGGTCTGCAATGTACTCTTCGCGAATGCCTCGCCCCTACGAATTAATAATTCGCCTGCAAGTCCATGCCCGTGTACAACGACGCGACTTGATCGGCGTAACCGTTGAACATCAACGTCGGGCGGCGGCCGCTCTCGCCGATGCGGCGCTCGCTGGCCTGCGACCAGCGCGGATGCGACACGTCGGGATTGACGTTGGAATAGAAGCCGTATTCGTTGGGCGCGGCGTCCGACCACAAGGTGCGCGGCTGCTCGGCCACCAGCTCGATCTTGACGATGCCCTTGGCGCTCTTGAAGCCGTATTTCCACGGTACCACCACACGCAGCGGCGCGCCGTTCTGCGGCAGCAAATCTTTGCCATACAGCCCAGTGGACATCAGCGTGAGATCATGCATCGCCTCGTCGAGGCGCAAACCCTCGCTGTACGGCCACGTGTAAAAGGGGCTGTTCTGCCCCGGCATTTGCTTGGGATCGAGAATGGATACGAAGTGGACATACTTCGCCGCGCCGGTTGGCTCTACTTCCTTCAACAACTGATTCAGCGCGAAGCCGCGCCATGGAATCACCATCGACCACGCCTCGACGCAACGCAGGCGATAGATGCGCTCTTCGATCGGGAAGCGCTTCATCAATTCGTCGATGTCGTAGGTGCGCGGCTTGCCGACCAGCCCGCTCACTTCCACCGTCCACGGGCGCGTCTTGAAATCCTTCGCCATCGGCGCCACGCCTTCCTTGTCGGTGGTGAATTCGTAGTAGTTGTTGTAACCCGTCACGGCCTCGTAGGGCGTCAACGCGCCGCCGAGTTCGTCGGTCTGGCCTTGCAGCGCCGCGGCCTCCGTCGGGATGGGCGTCGGATCGGCTTTCGGCGCGCAGGCGGCCAGCAGTGCGCCCGCCGTCACGACTGCCGCGCCCTGCATGAACTGCCGCCGGTTGAGATACGCCGCCTCCGGCGTGATCTCCGACGATCGAATTTTTGGTGAGTGCCATTTGTTCATCTCAGTCTTCTCCCTCAGTAAGTCTCTTTCAGTAAGTCCTGTATGACCTGTTCAGTTTCGGCATAAGCCCCCTCGCCGATATGAGTGTATCGCAGATGACCGCGCTTGTCGATCAAAAACAGCGTCGGCCAGTAGCGCGTCCGATAGGCTTGCCATGTCGCGCCGTCGTTATCCTGCGCCACGGCGTACGGGACGTTCAAGCGCTGAATGGCGTCTTTCAGATTGTTCAAGTCGTGCTCGTGATTGAACTCCGGAAAGTGATTGCCGATCACGACCAGGCCTTGATCCGCATACTTCGTGTGCCATTCCCTCAACGAGGGAATCACGTTGCGGCAATTGATTCAGCCAAACGTCCACATATCGATCAGCACGACTTTGCCATGTAGATCAGCCAACCGCAAAGGCCGATCGGTGTTGAGCCAGACTTCATTATTCAATTCTGGCGCTGCCCCCAGATCGGGTAGATCGGCGCGATAGCCGGGCGAGGTCGCCGGAGTAGGATCGATCCGATCGGGTGCCGTGGGTTCGCGGGGCGACGGTGAACCGATCGGGTTGGTCTGCGGCCCGATCGATCCGGCACACGCTCCCAGCAGAACGGACGACATCAGCAAAATCAGCCAGCGCATGGCAGCCTCCTTGCCGAAAGCATACCCGCAAACTCTTAAGTCCAGTTAAAGCGAGTCTTACAAGAGTATTACGAACCGGCGCCATCCGTTCAGAAACAG
>JACSRG010000236.1 GCA_014879865.1 Anaerolinea sp. | reverse complement strand
GAACGCAGCATCTTCGTCGTGCCGGACGAACTCTCCTTCGAGCACGTCGCGCTGATCGAACCTTCGACCGTCGGACGGCACATGCTGGCGCTCGGCGGCTTTGCGCGCGGGCAAACGGCGGCAGTCATGGGGGCAGGTTCTATCGGACTGATGATCGTCCAATGGCTGCGCATCCTCGGCGCGTCGCTGATCATCTGCACCGACGTTTCCGAGAGCAATCTGGAAACCGCGCGCAAACTCGGCGCGCACATCACGCTAAACCCGACGCAGGTAGATGTCGTCAAGGAGATTCTCAAGCTTACGGGTGACGGCGTCGATCTCACGCTCGAAGCGACCGGCGTTCCCGCCGTCTTGGAACAAACAGTGCCCATCACCCGACCACGCGGCACGGTGGTGCTCGGCGGCAATCAGCCCATCGACAAAGCCATCTCGCTGAACTTCATCGAGAATCTGATGCGCCGCGAACTTAGCTACGTCGGCTGCTTCATGTCGTATTCCGCGCCGTTTCCCGGTCACGAATGGAGCGACACGATTGCCGCGCTGCTTGACGGCAGCCTCGACATGGAAACGATGATCTCGCACCGCTTGGGCTTGTCGCAAACGCCGGACATTTTCGCCAAGATCGGCGCGCACGAGCTGACGCATCTCAAAATCATGCTCAATCCAGAGGCATAACGCGATGACTCTCTGCAATCCGAAAGTGTGGATCGATCAAGCGCAGCGCGATGGCTGCGCCGTTGCCGCCTTCAATGCCAACACCGCCGAACAGATTCAAGCGGTCGTGCTGGCTGCCGAGGCGGAAGCCGCCCCGGCGATCATTCAGGTCAGCCACAACGCGGCGCTGTACTTCGGGAGCGGAAACGCGACGCTCGGACTCCGCTATTTCGCCGCCCTCGGCACGATTGCCGCCCAGAGCGTGAGCGTCCCGATTGCGCTCCACCTCGACCACGCGACCGAGACGGAAGTCATGCAGGCGATTGCGCTCGGCTTCACCTCGGTCATGTTCGACGGCGACGGCTACGCGCTGGAAGACAACATCGCCGTGACGCGCAAGCTGACCCGCCTCGCTCACGACAACGACGTATGCATGGAAGCCGAGATCGGTGCTGTGCCCAAACCCGGCGACGCGCAGATCGACGAACATGACCTCGAACTGACCGACCCTGATGAAGCGCAAGCATTCATCGAAGCCACCGAGATCGACACGCTGGCGATTGCGCTCGGTTCCGTGCATGGCGTCAAAGACAAGCATCTCGGCATCGACTTGGCGCGCCTACAGCAGATTCGCGCCCGCGTTGCCGTGCCGCTGGTGCTGCATGGCTCGTCCGGCGTCACCGACGACTACATCGCGCAGGGAATCAAGCTCGGTTTGAGCAAGATCAACATCGCCACACAGCTCAACAAGGCGTTTACGCTGGCGGTGCGCGACGTTCTCGCGCAGGATGACAGGCTGGTTGACCCGCGTAAGTATCTCACCCCTGCCCGCGCCGCCCAGATCGACGTGGTTCGCGAACGGCTGCGCTTCGTCGGTGCAGCCGGACGTGCGGAGTTAATCCCATGATTGTCTGCATCACGCCCAACCCCGCCCTTGACCGTACGCTGGTCGTGCCCGGTTACACCGCAGGCGGGGTCTTTCGCCCGCAGTCAGTCATCGTGAAAGCAGGCGGCAAGGGAATGAATGTCGCCCGCGCCGTCCGCAGCCTCGGCGGTGAGGCGCTGTGCGCGGGCTTTCTCGGCGGGTATCAGGGGCGTTTGCTGGAAAGCTTAGCAGCCGAAGAAGGACTCGCCGCGCGTTGGACGTTCATCGACGGGGTGGAAACTCGCATCTGCACGATTCTGGTCGAACCGTCCAACGGGCAGACCAGCGGCATCTATGAAGCCGGTTTCGATGTCCCGGCGGAACACTGGCAGGGGCTGTACGCCGACGTGCGCGCGAAGCTGTCGTCCAGCGATACGGTCAGTTTTTCCGGCAGTCTGCCGTCCGCGTCCTCGCTGCCGCACTTCACGGATGTGCTGCGCCGCCTGATCGCGGATGGCGCGCGCGTCTGGGTCGATACGAGCGGCGCGGCGTTGCGAGAAGCGGCGCGGATTCCCGGCGTGGCGCTCAAGGTCAACGCCGATGAAGCCGCCGAACTCAGCGGGGAGTCAATCGCGTCGGCGGGGGATGCGGCGCGTGTCGCCAAACGCTTCACGCAGATCACCGGAGCGCCTGTCGTGATCACGTTAGGCGGAGACGGTGCGATCTGGGTCGATTCTGCCGCTGCCTTCCACGCGCTGCCTCCTCCTGTCCGTGTGGTGAACACGACCGGAAGCGGCGACTCGTTCCTCGCAGGCTTGCTGCTGGCGCTCGAACAAGGCTGGTGCGCCGCCGATGCGCTCCGGCAGGCGGTCGCCGTGGGAACTGCCAACAGCCTATCGCTCAGCGGCGCGGCGTTCTCGCTGGAGGATGTCCAGAACATCGGGCAGCAGATCAGCGTGGACAGCCTCAGCGATCCCCCGGCTTAATGGGTCGAAAACACACTGCTGTCTACCTTTATCAAAACCAAATTTCGTAAATATGCAGAAGTTAATCCTGAGTCTGCGATTTTACCTGTAGAATGAAGAGGAAAATATTGCTCTAATAGAGAGCGTGTGTTCTATTTCAACAATTCGCGCACTTTGCCCAGCCAGCAATTTTGGCTTGAATTTGGCGCGGTATTGGAACGCAGATGGACGTTTCCGACACATTCAACGTTACACAAATCGGCACCGGTTCAGAAACATTGGTGCTTGCACACGGCTTCGGCTCCGACCAGACGGCTTGGCACTATCAGGCTGAGGCTTTCCGGGACAAGTATCGCATTGTCCTGTTTGACTATCTTGGCTGCGGGAAGTCCGACATCAGTTCTTACTCCCCTGTGGAATATGCTTCACTTGACCGCTACAGCGACGACATCATCACCATCTATGACACGCTCGGTTTGAGCAGCACGATCTTCGTGGGGCATTCCGTCAGCGCGATGATCGGCGCGCTGGCAAGTGTCAAGCGCCCTGAATTCTTCCAGAAACTCGTGTTCGTCGGAGCATCCCCCCGCTACCTCAACGACGATGGGTACATTGGCGGCTTTACGCAGGCGGATCTGGATCAGCTTTATCGCGGAATGGCTGAGGATTATCTTGATTGGGTGACAGGGTTCAGCCAGCTTGCCATGCGCAACAGCGACCGTCCCGAACTCGGTCGTGTGTTTGCCCGATCACTCTCTGCCATGCGCCCGGATATTGCCCAATCGACCGCTCGCGTCATCTTCGAGTCGGACATGCGCGCGCATCTACCGCATATCGAGCCTCCGGTGCTCATCTTGCAATCTCAGAATGATATTGCCGTCCCTCTTGATGTCGGCGCGTATCTGGCGGCACAGATCCCGGATAACACTCTGGTTGTACTGCCGTCCGAAGGGCACTTTCCCCATATGAGCGCACCGCAAATCGTCACGGATGCTATCCGTGCTTTTATTGCCCCTCAAGAAATAAACAAAATGTAGCGTTTGGATAGTTATGTGTTTGAGACTCCACGAGAGAACCCGCTTAATGTACTGATCGCAGCACCCGCCGAAAATCGTCGTCAGCAGATTGTCGAAACGCTGGCAGCGAATCGATTGGTCAACGAACTGACGGTGGTCGGCGCTGCGCTTGACATGAAAGCATCCCCTTCCGGCGCTTGGGACGTCATCATTGTGCTTGCGGCTGATGTTAACGACGTGCTCACGCGGCTGCCGGATCAGTCCCCTGCTCCCTCGATCATCATTCTGTATGAAAAGGGTGAGGAAGAGCGTGCCTGTTCGATCCGCGATCAGCGCGTCATCGATATTCTGCCCGTCAGCGGCATTCACCGGCTGCCGCTCATCTTGGAACGCGAACGCACTCTGCGGCAGACGCAGACCATTACGGCACAACTGCGGCAAGCCGAAAGTCGTTTCAAGGCGATTGTCGAGGGACTGGGCGACCCGATTATCGTCGTTGATCGCTACGGCATCATTCGTTACTCGAACGAGGCTATTCAGCGGGTCTTAGGTCATGAAGTCGGTGTGATGCTTGGGCAGGCACTTGAGCGCTTCTCAAGCGAACGAGAGCGCGACCAAATCCGGAACTTCCTGTCTGAACTGCACGGGTCGGAGCAGATCATCGTGACGCTGACACACCAGTTCCGGCGTTCAAATGCGACATGGGCAACGGTCGAAACAACCGGGCACAGCATGGTTGACCCGCAGGGTAAGCCGTTCGTCGTCCTGCACCTGCGCGATGTGACAGATCAACGGCAAGACAAAGACGCGCTCCGTATCAACGAAGCCCGCTATCGCGCTATCGTTGAAGACCAGAGCGATCTGATCTGCCGCTACACCCCCGATTTCCGGCTCACGTTCGCCAACCGCGCCTACAGCCAGCAGCACGGCAAGCAGCCCGACGAGATCATCGGCGCAAACTTGCTGGAAATGATCGTCGAAAGCGACGTAGAACGGGCGAAAGCCCATGTGCTTGCCTTGAGCCAAGATCGCCCCGTCGCTGTGTCGGAACACAGAACGATTCTGCCGGACGGCTCCATTCGCTGGCAGCAGTGGAATGACCGAGCCATCTTCGACGGCGCTGGCAAGATCGTCGAGTATCAGGGCGTGGGTCGCGACATCACGGACATGAAAGCCGCGCAAAATCGACTGCATTTTCTGCACGCGATCATTCTAGCCACCAGCCGGGCGGAAAATCTTGAGGATGCGCTCACCAAATCCATGCGGCTCATTTGCGAGACACAGGATTGGGAGTACGGCGAAATCTGGATGCCCGACTATGACCGGCAGACGCTCTCCGTTGGCAACGCCCATTTTATCCACCCGGCAGACAAGGGTCGCTTACATGCCTTCTGGGAAGCGACCCACGCGGTTCAATTCCCGGCGGGTGGTGGGATACCCGGACGCGCATGGTCAACTCAAGCTCCGTCGTGGACGGTGGATGTGCAGCAGCTCAGTGAATTCGAATTCCTGCGCTTGGTGCTCGCCCAGCAGGCGGGCATTCACGGCGTGGTTGCGATCCCGATTGTGGACAAGGATAAGGTGCTCGCCGTCGTGGTCTTTATGGCACAGCGGCGGCTCAATCGGGATGAGCCGTTGTTGGATTTGCTGCGCACTGCGCTCCAGCAGATCGCGCCCATTATCCGCCGCCAGCAGCTCATCGAGCGATTAGCTGAGAGCGAAGAAAAATACCGCACGCTGGTTGACAACTTTGACGGCGTAATCACCATCGCCGATGCCGAGGGGCGGTATCTATTCGCCAATGAAAAGGCATGGGAACCGTTTAACCTGCCCGTCCACGAGCGCGCCGGGAAATCGGTTTACGATTTGTTCCCGCCGGATGTCGGCGATCTGTTCGTGGAACGGATACGGGACGTGATCCGCACGGGGAAGCGCCGGGTTGATACCGACGGTATTCAAACCGGAGCCAACTTCCGCTGGTTCCGGTCGATCATTGCGCCCCTTCGGGATACCGACGGCGCGATCAGCCGCGCGCAGACGATTGCTTTTGACGTGACCGATACTCATCAAGCGGAAGCACAACTACGGCAGGCGCAAGAAATTGCCCATCTGGGGAGTATGACGTGGAACTTGCAGACCAATGAAACGGTCTGGTCGGATGAGTTCTTCAGGATTTGCGGTCTGGAACCCGGCAGTGTTCAGGCGGCGGTCGAACTTGGAGTGTCCCTCATCCACCCGGATGATCGCGAACGCGCCCTCGCAGCGGTTGCCGAGTCACAGCGCACCGGCAGCCCGTACAGCATCGAGCAGCGCATGGTACAGCCGGGTGGCAAGATACGTTGGGTCATTTTTCAGGGACAGGTGACCCGCGACGAGAAGTCGCAGCCGGTGATGCTGGTCGGTACATTCCTCGACATCACCGAAAGAAAACAGGCAGAGATCACACTTGAGCAGTCGTCACGGCGGCTGCATCTCCTGCACCAGATCGACCTGTTGATCCCGGCAACCGACTCGATCATCCCGGCTGCAACTGCCGCTCTCAAGGGGCTGCTGGAGATTGTGCCGGTCATGCGCACATCGATGGTGAAGTTCAACCCGGATGAACGCACCGCCTTCCTCCTCAAGCTGCAAAGCAATGTCCTTGATCAACCGGTAGAAATCGCGCTCGACGAGTTGAGCGCGATTGATCGACACCTGTTTACTACGCTAACGACCAAGAAACACTGTCTGATTCAGAATCTCGCGGATCATCAACCGTGGTCAGACCTCCAAGCAGAGGGCATCCGCAGCTTACTTGGGGTGGCGCTGAACTATCGTGACCGCTTGATTGGCGGCTTATTCCTCTATGCCGGAGAAGTCAACTTCTTCACCGAGACGTACATCGAGATCGCGACCGAAATTGCCGATCAGCTTGCCATCGGCATCAACACGATTGACCAGAACAATCGCATCCGCCGTTCCAACGAGGAGCTTGAAGATCGGGTAGAACAGCGCACCGCCGAGCTGCAGCGCCAGCAAACGCGGCTGAGGGAGAGCGAGGAGCGCTACCGGACGACCATCACCACCATGTCAGAAGGCATTACCATGATGACGCGGGATGGCACCATTCAATTGGCAAATGCCGCCGCCGAACGCATCCTCGGCTTAACGCGCGAACAGATCATGGGGTACATCCCGGTTGACCCACGCTGGCGCGTTGTTCATGAGGATGGTTCGCCTGTGTCGGACGAAGAAAGTCCCATCAAGATCGCACTCCTCACGGGACAACCGCAGGCGAATGTGGTGATGGGTATCCACAGACCAGACGATACGGTCGTCTGGATTTTGGTCAACGCGCAGCCGATCCGAAAACCGGACGAAGCCGCCCCCTATGCTGCCGTCTCGACGTTTGTCGATATTACGCAGCGTAAACAGGCGGAAGAGGCGTTACAGCGGGCGGTTGAGCAGGAGCGTGAACTCGGTGAACTGAAATCCCGCTTCGTGTCGATAGCCTCGCACGAATTCCGCACACCACTCGCGACGATCTCGGCGACGACTGAAACCTTGCTTGCCTACCGCGAACGGTTGGACGAAGGGCAGTTGGACGCCCGGCTGAACAAAATCCTTGCCCAAGTCAATCATATGAAGGGCATTATGGAGGATGTGCTTCAGCTTGCCCGTATCCAGTCGGCGCGGGTGGAGTTCCGCCCAGAAGTCGGCGATCTCGATCAGTTCTGCCGCGAAATCATCCAAGAATTCGAAGCACGCGCCGAGTACAGCGGACGGATCGTTCTCGAGCGCGTGCCGTCACCACTGCGCTACAACTTCGATCCGCGTTTAATGCGTCAGGTGATCGGCAATTTGATCTCGAATGCATTGAAGTACTCGCCCGCCAATCAACACGTTACGCTCGATCTGCGTGTGGACTCAGCAACCATCACACTCAAGGTTCAGGACACAGGCATCGGCATTCCTGAGTCTGATGTGAAGCACCTGTTTGAACCTTTTCATCGTGCCAGCAACGTCGGCACGATCTCCGGTACCGGACTGGGGCTGAGTATCACCAAAGAGGCAGTTGATCTGCACAGCGGCACTATCCGCATCGATACCGAACTCAACGTCGGCACAACCTTTGTCGTGACATTACCACTCGAAAGGAAGACCGCTCATGCCCAAAATCCTGCTCATTGACGATGAATCTCTCTTACGCGACGAGGTCGCGGACTGGCTGGAGTTTGAAGGCTATGAGGTACTGACCGCCGAAAATGGACTCACGGGGTTGGAAAAGGCAGCTTGTGAGGTGCCCGACTTGATCGTCTGTGACATCGCCATGCCCGCGTTGGATGGACATGGGGTGCTGCTGGAAGTGCGATCCAACCCGCAGCTTAACCATATTCCGTTCATCTTCCTGACGGCGAGTGCCAATTACGAGGCGATGCGGCGCGGCATGAATCTCGGTGCCGACGATTATCTGACGAAGCCCTTCAAACGCATCGATCTGCTGGAAGCCATTCGCTCCCGGCTGCGAAAGTACGAGGAGCAGCAAGAAGCCGCGCACATGCAGCTTGAAGCCGTGAGCCGCGCTTTTGCCGAGCAAGAAGAGCGCCGCCTGCTCAAGTCACGTCTGGTTGCGATGTTCTCTCACGACTTTCGCAACCCCTTAGCGTCGATCTTGTCATCCTCGGAACTCCTCAAAAACTATGAAGCCCGCATGTCCGCCGATCACAAACGACAGCATCTTGACCGGATCGGCGGCTCGGTGCGGCTGTTGCTGCAAATGCTTGACGACATGCTGGCGGTCGCCGAAATGGAACATGGTCACCTCAAGTACCGCCCGCAGCCGGTCGATATCGGCGCATTTATGCGCGATGTCATCGACGAATTTCGCTTGATCTACAGCGATCAATACACGTTTGTTTTTGAAGAAGCGCATTCCGGCTTGATTGAAAGCGACCCCAGACTCCTGCGTCAAATTCTGAACAACCTGATTTCGAATGCCGTCAAATACTCTCCGTCAGGCAGCACGGTAACGGCTCGCTTGCAAGGAAGTGACAGCGGACTGCAAGTGCACATTGTCGATCAAGGCATTGGTATCCCCGAAGAGGATCAAGCACATCTCTTTGACGCCTTCTATCGCGCGGAAAACGTCAGAGACGCGAAGGGAAGCGGACTTGGGCTGACCATCGTTCGCGAAGCAGTTACGTTGTGTGGCGGCGAAATCCATGTCCTCAGCGAGGTTGGACGGGGGTCGATCTTCACGGTTGAACTACCAATCGCGCTGCGATGATCCGACGGTCAGAATCGGGATCGGGTTTGGTAGCTTCGCCCGCTTCTCGATTCTGCGCTTTCGCACCCACACGGCGTTATAGTATGTGCATACATGAATACGTGCCGTGTGGCAGAACAGCGAGACCGGTATGCCCAAGCAATCTAGTCAGGGAACAGCGCCCGCCGTCCGCCCGACGATTCTTGCCACAAAGCTGTATATCCCCCCACCCCGACCGAACCTAGTTCTCCGTCCGCGCCTGATCGAACGGCTGAACGAGGGACTGCACCGCAAACTGACCCTGATCTCCGCGCCCGCCGGTTTTGGCAAATCGACCTTGATCAGCGCGTGGGTTGCCATGTGCCAACAGCGCGATCTACAACTGCGTGCAGCATGGCTGTCGCTGGACGAAGGCGACCACGACCTGACACGCTTCTTGACCTACCTCATCGCGGCTGTGCAGACGACTGCCCCGAACATCGGCGCAGCCCTGCTGCAAACGCCACCACCAACCGAGTCGATTTTGACGGCGCTGCTCAATGACATCACGCATATACCCGCCCCTTTCGTCCTCATCCTCGACGACTATCATCTGACCGATGCCAGACCGGTTGACGAAGCACTCGCCTTTCTGGTGGAGCATCTGCCCCCGCACATGCACCTGATCCTCACGACGCGCGAAGACCCCGATCTCCCGTTAGCTCGACTGCGCGCCCGTGCCCAGTTGACCGAAGTGCGCGCCAAAGACCTGCGCTTCACCCCCGACGAAGCCGCCGAATTCCTGAATCAGGTGATGGGGCTTGAACTCGCGGCAGCGGACATCCGCGCGCTGGAAGACCGTACGGAGGGCTGGATCGCCGGACTGCAACTGGCAGCGCTGTCGCTGCAAGGGCAGCCGGATATTCCGGGGTTCATCCGGGCATTCGCGGGCGATCATCGCTACATCGTGGACTATCTGGTCGAAGAAGTGCTTGAACGCCAGCCAGAGCCCGTCCGTCGCTTTCTGCTCCAGACTGCCATTCTCGACCGGTTCAACGCCTCACTGTGCACCGCCGTTACAGGACAACCGGACAGCGGCGCTCAACTAGAGGCGTTGGAGCGCGGCAACTTCCTGATCGTGCCGCTGGATGATCAGCGCCACTGGTATCGCTATCATCACCTCTTTGCCGACGTGCTGTCAGCACATCTGCGGGCAGAACACCCCGATCAGATCGCCATGCTGCATGAGCGGGCGAGTATGTGGTACGAGCAAAATGACCTGCCCGCCGACGCCATCCGTCACGCGCTGCTCGCCGGTAACTTCGCGCGCGCGGCGACGCTGATCGAACGCATGCTGCCCGCTGTCCGCCGCAATCGACAGGAAGCGATCTTGCTCGATTGGCTGCAAGCGCTCCCGGAAGACATCTTTCACACCAGACCCGTCCTCAGCGCGCACTATGCCGGGACGCTGCTGCAAAGCGGTCGCTTGGACGGCGTCGAAGCTCGCCTGCGCGACGCCGAACGGTGGGTGAGCTTGTTGGCTGAGCACCCCGACGCCCTCCCGGCTGAAATGGTCGTCGTGGATGAAGCCGAGCTGCGCCTCCTGCCCGCCGTGGTCGCCATGTACCACGCCGCCGCCGCGCTGTTTCAAGGGAACGTGACGGATACGATGAAATACGCCCGACAGATTCCTGATCTGGCGCGGGACGATGATCATCTTCTACGCGGCGCGGCGGCGGGGCTGCTGGCACTCGCCTACTGGACGAATGGCGACCTTGAGACGGCGCACCTCGCTTATGCCGAGAGCATGTCACGGCTGGAAAAGATCGGTCACATCTCGGACGCGCTCGGCTGTGCGCTCGCACTGGCGGACATACGACTCACGCAGGGTCGTCTGCGCGACGCCATGAGCACCTACGAACGCGGACTGCGGCTTGCCACTCAGGGTGGATCGGTACTGCGGGGCGCAGCCGATATGCATGTCGGCATGAGTCAGCTTGATTATGAACGGGATGATCTGGAAACTGCCGCCCAACGTTTGCTGACCAGTCAAGAACTCGGCGTATTCAGCGGGATGCCCCAAAACCGCTATCGTTCGCGCGTGGCATGGGCACGACTCCGGCAGGCAGAAGGCGACTTTGAAGGCGCACTCGATCTGCTGCGCGAGGCGGAGCAGGTGTTTGAACGCGACTTCTCCCCGAATGTGCATCCCATTCCAGCACTGAAAGCACGGTTGTGGATCGCGCAAGGCAGGCTGGATGACGCCTATGCGTGGGCGCGCGAACAACGCCTGTCCGCTGACGACGACCTCAGCTACCTGCGCGAATTCGAGCATGTCACACTGGCGCGGGTACTCCTCGCCCGCTACCGGCATAACCGCGCCGCCGCTTCGATGGAGGATGCCCTGCGACTGCTGCATCGTCTGCTCGCAGCAGCCGAAGCAGGCGACCGCACAGGCAGCGTGATCGAGATTCTGCTGCTGCAAGCGCTCGCCCACCACATGCAGGGCGACATGACCGCCGCGCTCCTACCGCTCGAACGCGCGTTGACGCTGGCTGAGCCGGAGCGTTACGTCCGCACGTTTGTGGATGAAGGCGCGCCGATGATGCTCCTGCTTGAAGCGGCTGCGAAACAGGGGATCACGCCGGGTTATGTTCAGTTCCTCTTGAAAGCCGCCGGCAAAGGCGAAAAACACGCTCCGATGCAGCAAAGTCTGACCGATCCGCTCAGCGACCGCGAGTTGGAAGTGCTGCGACTGCTGGCAACCGATCTCACCGGACCGGAAATCGCCAACCAACTGGTCATCTCGCTGAACACACTGCGCACTCATACCAAGAACATCTTCAGCAAACTTGGCGTCAACAATCGTCTGGCGGCGATCCACCGCGCCGACGACCTCGATCTGCTGTAACGACTCGCGGCACTTCCGTATCACCCTCCCCAAATCACCAGATGTGGTGATTACGGCTCACCATGTCGATCAGTATCTTGAAATCATGAATTTCGAAGGATGCAAGAGGCGCAAGCATGAGTGACTCACATGCATCGACAGCGGAGCCCGGTCACTACGAGATTCGCATCAAGGGACACCTTGA
>JACSRG010000849.1 GCA_014879865.1 Anaerolinea sp. | reverse complement strand
GCGATATCCCCAATGTCAGCAAACGCAAGCGCTTTTTTGCATCCAACGCCGGCATTGAGTATCACAAGCGGTTCATGGGAACGGATGAAGCCCCAAAGGTCGACTTCAATCTCCTGGAACCCGAGCATATGGACGACGGTCTGCTGCTGGGTTTTCAGACGCGTGCGCGCATGAGCGGCTTTGAAGCCTACATCGTGCCGCAGCCCCCAGACTTGCCCATGGCGAACCGGCGCGAGGACATGCTGTTCGTCAAACCGTGAATGGGCCGACGCCAACCATGATCGAACTGATACGCCATACTTCGGAGACAAACACGGCCTGGGACGCCTGTGTTCGCACGGCGCGACAGGCTGTGTTTCTCTTTGAACGCGGCTACATGGATTACCATGCAGATCGCTTCACCGATCACTCGCTGTTAGCATACCGCCACGGACTGCTCATTGCGGTGCTGCCAGCTCATGAGCGAGAGCAGGCATGGATCAGTCATGGCGGGTTGACGTTCGGCGGCATCGTCAGTGGACCGCAATTCCGCCTGGCAGACATGATCGACCTCGTCGGCACGTTGATCGACTATGCTCGAACACATGGTTTCCGGCAGTGGATCTACAAGCCGGTGCCGCCGATCTATCACACAGCGCCAGCACAGGACGACATTTACACCCTGTCGCTGGCTGGTGCGACGCTGCGCTCTCGTGCGCTCTCGTTGTGCATCGACCTGCACTCGCCGTTTGGCGCTCCGTCGCGACGAATGGGCGGGGTGAAGACGGCGCAGGCACGCGGCGTCACCGTAGCCGAGTCAACCGATCTGGCATCGTTCTGGGCCATCCTCACCGACCGTCTTCGAACTGCCCATGGCACCGATCCCGTCCACAGTCTTGATGAGATGCGACTGCTTCACAGCCGTTTTCCGGGGCAGATTCGCCTGTACGGCGCATTTCAAGCTGAACGGATGATTGCAGGCGTGCTGATGTATGAAAACGCACGTGCGGCACGTGCGCAGTACATCGCTGCGGATGAAACTGGACGCAGTGTGTCGGCAGTTGATCTGATCATGTACGATCTTCTGACGCGCTTTTATCGCGGCTCCCGTCTTCAGTGGGTTGAGCTGGGCACCTCGGTGCGCCCGGAAAACAATACCATCAACGCGGGTCTATTCGCCCAGAAAGAGAAGATCGGCGGTCGACCACTGCTTGTTGATACCTATGTGCTCGATATCGCTGCTGCCGATGTCCAGCGGCTGAGGATGCATTTGACGTGACCGACACCGCACCTTCCCAACCGCACCCAGATGCGGTTGCGCACAAGCTCGTCTCCATCGTAATCCCGGTCTACTGGAATGAAGCCTCGCTGCCGCTCCTGTTTGAGGAGCTGCAAAAACAGGAAGCGCTGCTGTCAGAACGGGGGTGCGCGCTACAGCTCATTTTCGTCGATGACGGTTCTGGAGATCGGTCGCTCGATGTGCTGCTGGCGCTGAAAGCGCGCCGCCCGGAGATGGTTACGGTGGTTAAACTGGCGCGCAATTTCGGCGCCATTCATTCATCCAAAGTGGGGATCAATTACGTTACGGGGGACTGCTTCATGTGGTTGGCGGCAGATCTCCAGGATCCGCCGCAGCTCGTCACACCCATGGTTGACCTGTGGCTGGCAGGCAAAAAATATGTGCTTGCGGCCCGGGCCACCCGCGAAGATCCGGCCACGACCAAGTTCTTCTCCCGCATCTACTATGCGCTCGTTCGGCTGTTCGTCCTTCCAGACTATCCGCGCACCGGGTTTGACATCATTCTGATGGACAAGACGATATACCCATTCATTCGCGACAGCAGCAAGAACATCAACACCTCACTCCTCTCATACTGGCTCGGCTTCAAACCAGCGGTGATCGAGTACGAACGACCGGCACGTGAACACGGTCAGTCGCGCTGGACGTTTGCCAAGAAGCTAACCTCAGTGAATCACGAATTGAGGCGAAACGAACACGGAAACGGCAATGGGTGGGGGATAGAAA
>JACSRG010000467.1 GCA_014879865.1 Anaerolinea sp. | reverse complement strand
GGCGACGGACGCGAGTTTGAGTTCGGGGAATACCGGTGGGTCTATATGTCCACCCTGTCGGAAGGAGACGCGCGCCTGATCATTACCCGCCGTTCAGCCGGACGTTTCCCCGCCCCCTACAGCCGCCTGCGGATCGAAGTCGTCGGCTTGGTCAACGAACCCGCCGAGGTCAAGCTGGATCGCCAGTTCGCGCCGATCTGGTTCTACAACGATGGGGTGCTGGAAGTCATCGCCGACGAGACGGTCAACCGGATCGAGATCACACGCCGCATTTTGCCAACGGATCGCACGCTCCAGCGCCGCCCATGGTAGCAGGCGATTCTAGTTGTTGCGCGACTATTTGCTGCTCGTTATAATAACCCAACGATAATGAAGCAGCATAATTTATTGAGGACAGCATGGCAGAGCAGAAGCACGTTAGACTCACGCGTCGCGATGCAATCAAGATTATCACCGCCGCTACCGCGGGAACGCTGTTAATCCTCCCCGACAAATGGGCGAAACCCCTGCTGAACATCGGCGCGCTGCCGGCACATGCGCAGACCTCTGTGATCCGGTCGCTCGTTTGCCCGGCTAATCCGCCAATTGCCGAAGTCAGCGGTTCACTGAACATCCTCGTATCCGTTCAGGTCACACCGCCCGCGGCGGGCATTTCGGTGGGCTACAGCATTACGACGACGACGGGAACGCTCCTGTCGCCGGCGGCGAACCCCGGTACAGCCGTCACCAACGGCGCGGGCGTTGCGACCACAGATATTTTGCTCGATACCGCTGGCGTGAGCGGATCGGCGACTGTCACATGGCAGCTTGCCGGTGCGGGAAGCTGTCAAACGGTTTACCAATTTGTGGACGTGGGCGATTTCTAATCAGGCTGGTTGATGATCATCATACCCAAGCAGCGGGCAGGACTCACCGTCGAGCAGATCGACGGTGATTTGATTCTGCTGGACGTGTCGAGCAGCACCGTTGTGCATGTCAACCCGACTGCCGCCCTCGTCTTCCAATTGTGCGATGGGCAGCGCACGGTCGAGGATATCATCGCCGTGCTGAGTGCTGCTTATCCGGAAAGCGAAGCCGATATTCCCCGCGATGTCGCGGCAGCGGTCGAAAGCTTGCTGAACCAGCATTTCCTTGAGGCTGCCGCATCTTGACTCAGCCCGACGCTGCGGACGAACTCTGCATCGGGTTCGCAGATGAACGTATCCGCGTCGTCACCTTTGCTCCGCATCGGCTTGACGTACTCGCCGCGCACCTACGACACTGCACGCTTGGGGTAGGCGAATGTCGCCGCGCACAGCCCGTGCTGCTGCTCGCGGACTCGCTGCCTGACGATCTCGCGCTAAACGAGATTATCGCGCAGTTGATCGCACCATGCGCTGCTGCGCTCGTGCTTCATGCGGCGGGCGTCACCTTACGCAAGCGCGGGATTATGCTGGCGGGCGAAAGCGGCAGTGGCAAATCGACGCTGACGACATGGCTGCTGCGGAGCGGATTCGGCTACCTGTCTGATGAAGTGATCGCCGTGAGCGGCGGTAGTTTCCCCACGATGCGCGGACTTGCCCGTTCGCTGGTGCTTAAATCAGGGTCGGCGCACATCTGGCGTCCGTTGATCGATGAGACGGAGCAGGTGCGGCATTTCGGCGACGGCAGCGCGTGGATTCCGCCGGAGGTATTGAATCCCACCTGTGTCAGCTCAAGCGCGGCGCTCGATATGATCATATTTCCCCGTTACGATCCGACCGTGCTGTTTGAAGTCGAGCAGCTTTCCCCTGCACAGACGACATTCAACCTGATGCAGAACCTCGTCAATGCGCGTAATCTTCCCCGGCATGGCTTGTCCGCGCTGGCGACGGTGGCAAAAGCAGCGCCGGGTTACACCCTTGTCTATAGTGACGTGACGCGCGTATCGACATGGCTGCTCAACGCACTATGATTAGCCCGGCATACCGCTTGATCGCGATGTGCACGCGCGCCATCGGGTCGCCGTCCTATTACGCGGCGCTGCGCCGCATGGTCGAGCAATTCGAGGATTGGGCGTCGCTCCCGGAGCTGGCAGAGAAGCATGGCATGGCGGCGCTGCTCTATCATCACCTGCGCGGGGCGGACATCACTATCCCGATGGAAACACGCACCGTGCTTCAGGGCATCGTGCTGCGCCGCCAGCGTCACGCGCGCGCCTTTATGCAAGCGACCGCCGATATTTTGCGGGCGTTCAATGCTGCCGGTGTTCCGCTGCTGGTGATGAAAGGCGTCGCGTTGGGAATGCTCATCTACCCCGATCCGATGCTGCGACCGCTCAGTGATATCGATCTGGCAGTCGCCCCGGCTGACCTGACGCGCACGCTCCATCTGCTGCGCGAACTTGGCTACGAAGTGCCGGAGTCGCACATTGACAGCTTGATCTGGCGCAGTGTAGAGGGCATACCCGTGACAATCGACCTCAAAGTGGGCGGCGAGTCACCTGCGCAGACGGTGTTCTGGGAGACCGCCTCCAACGATTTCGCCGGATTCGCCGATGAGCGCCAGTCGTTCACTTGTTTAGGTGAGCGTGGGCTGACGCTCGGACGGGAAGCGCTGCTGATCTTTCTTTCGCGCCATCTCGCCAAGCATCTGCTGAAGGGATCGACCACGAATCCGCTGCGCTTGATCTGGATTGCCGATCTGGTCAGCTATGCCGAGCAGTTCAAATCAACGTTGGATTGGGATAAGCTGGATCGGTTCGAGCCAAGTCTGCGTGGACGCTTGGCGACCTGTGCCGCCTATTCGCAGCCTGATCAGCGTTTGCCCGCAGGCATTGATAGGTATTTTCACGGTTGGCCCCACCGGTCAAGTGCCGAACTGCGTGCTGAGGGGGCATTCGCGCTCGTGCGGCAGTCGTGCTGTCCGTCGGAATGGTGGCTGCGTCTGTATCACGGTTCGACGCGGCAGCACCCGCCGACGATCACGCTGCGGATGCATCATCTCGGCACGTTGGGACGCTTTGCGCTCCACCGTACCCTCGTCCGCGTTCCTACTCTCCGTTGGTCTAGGAGAGTAGGAATGCGGTGACGGGACGCCGTTTTATTGATAGGCGGCGTCGAGCGCTTCGAAGTTCGTGAACAAGAAGTGGTCGTGGTAGTAGTGGATCCAGAGGAATGACAGGATACCCGTGTAGTACGCGATGTCGAAGTGCGTATTCGGGTCGATGCCGGGGCGGATGAGCGCGGTGAGTCCGTAGACGACCAAGAACACCACCAGCGAACCGACGAGCATGATCGTGCTGAGCAGGAACAACCCGCGCGAGTCCTTGCCCCTGCTGAAGCGCGCGACAATCGGCGCGTCTTTATCCAGCAGCCCCATTTCCTGCTTCAACTTGACGATGTAGAAGGTCAGGGCGAGGTACTGGAACGAGTGCCACATGTTCATCCCTTGGAATGCCGTGTCGAGGTTCGGCAGCGACGGGATAACGAACGCGACGGCGACCGTCAGCAGCAGGAAGATCGTCTTGGGCCAGTTGATGACGCCCTGACGATATTCATTCACCGTCTTGACGAGGAATGCGCCGAGCGCCAGCAAGAAAATCCCGGTCATCAGGATGAAGAACCACTGGGCTTGGAACAGCGACGGGATCACCGAGGTCAGGTCACGCACGCCGACTTCAAAATTGCCTTGGCTGATCTTATACGCCGCCCACGGGAACAGGCAGGTCATGATCACGGCGTAGTCGATGGCGCGTGACCAGAACGACACAGTGCTCTTGCGAATGAACTTCGCTTCCTTGTGGGCATACAGCTCGGCGATGTAGACGATCTGGTGCAGCACGTGCGTCGAAGCCCAGAAGAAGAAGACGGTCAGGAGCAGGTCGATGTTCAGGAATGCCAGCGACACGACCACAATCGGGATGATGATCGACGAACGGATCAACATGGGGTAGCGCTGGTTGAAGTCTTTGTCCAAGCCGGTACGCAGGAAAGTAGACATCATGTGAGGACCGCCAACGGCGACTGCGACGAACCCGTTAACCATGTTACGGCTCACGTCAGAATCGATGTTGAACGCCATCAAGAGCAGGTAGACGAGATACGGAAGTGGAACGAAGATTACGCTCAAGGTGATGAACGTCAAATCCCAGTTCCGACTGCGAAGCCAAAAATTCGACTGCGTAGACTGTACAGCCGGCGTTGAAGAGAATCCCGTACTTGCAACGCTCATATGAGTACTCCTGATTTTTATTTAGTGTGCCTAAGGAATTCTAACAGGGTTTTTACTATCTGTCACCTACTTTTTCTCGAATCACGATGTGATGTTCGCGGCAGCGCGCTTCGTAGACTTCCTGTGCGCCGACGAGGATGATCGGGTCGTCGTAGCGAGCAGGCAGCCCATTGACGAGGCGCTGCGTCCGGCTGGCTTGTTCGCCACACACTACGCAGATCGCGTGCAGCTTGGTGACTTCTTCAGCACGGCAGAGCAGTTCGGGCATCGCGCCGAAACATTCACCGCGAAAGTCCATGTCCAAGCCTGCGAGCACCACGCGCAGCCCTTGATCCGCCAGCGCATCGACGACGCCGACAATCGATGCGTCAAAGAACTGCACTTCGTCGATGGCGACGACGGTCGTTTCTGGGCGCAGGAGCGTGGGGATTTTTGTGGGGGAATCGACGGGTTGGGCTTCGACATGCTGCCCGTCGTGACTAGTGACACGCTCGACGCCGTAGCGATCATCCAGCAGCGGTTTGAAGACCTGCACCGGTTGGCGGGCGATCATGGCGCGCCGCACGCGGCGGATGAGTTCTTCCGTCTTGCCGCAAAACATGCTTCCGCAAATAACCTCGATCCGCCCGGAGTGATGGATCATTACAACACCTTTCAATCGGAATTTAAGCAAAAAGAAAGGCAGGCGCGCTGTTAACGCTGCCTGCCTTTGAATTACCTACTCCGAGGCTTACTCGGCGGTGGTTTCGGCTGTCTTTGGCAAGTCGAACCCGCGCGCACGAAGCGCCCGCTTCAAGTCCGAAACGACTTTGCGCCCGACACCGGGGAAGGCGAGTAAGGCATCGTCGCCACCTTCCGTCAGTTTGTTGAGGGCATCGCCTGCCGTCTTGATGTCGTTCTCGACCAGCAGCGTCACGGTGCGCTTGTCCAGCCCCAGTTCGCCGATGGCGAGCGTGAGCGGGGTCTTGGCTGCTGCGCGTTCCACGACTTCCTGCCGGCGCGCATCGCGCACTTGCAGACGCTTCATGAAGCGGTCAACCTGACCTTCGGTGTCCACGATACGCTGTTCGCCGGTGTAGAAGGGATGGCACGCCGAGCAAATGTCGGTGCGGATTTCCGCTTGGCTGGCACCGGTCGTCCATGTGTTACCACACGCACAGGTCACGCGGGCTTCCGGAAACCAGTTAGGATGAATTTTCTCTTTCATTCGATGTCCTCTATCTGCACACGGTCTGTCCGTATGCTCCTAGGCTTAGACGTGCCACGATGGCGCGTTCTTACTGCGCTGCTTCCTGCGCCTGCTGCTTCGGCGGGTTCGGGTTGACCGGGTAAACGCTGATGCGCTTGCGTCCGGTGTTGCCGGGAATCGGCTCGAAGTAGACATAGCCTTCGATTTTGCTGTGGATCGTGTGATCCTTGCCCATCATGACATTGTTGCCGACGTGGAATTGAGTCCCGCGCTGGCGCACGATGATCATGCCGGGGAGGACGAATTCGCCGCCGAAGCGCTTCACACCGAGGCGCTGCGAATTACTGTCACGACCATTGCGGCTGCTGCCGCCACCTTTTTTGTGTGCCATCTTCTAAACCACCTTAAACCGTAATCTCGTCAATGCGGAGACGGGTATAGTACTGGCGATGACCGCGCTTGCGGCGGTACTTGGTGCGATGACGGTACTTGAACACGATGATCTTGGGCGCACGGAACTGCGCGACGACGGTTGCCTTTACTGTTGCTCCGGCGACAGTCGGCATCCCGATCTGGGTACTATCGCCATCGCCGACCAGCAGCACGTCATTCAGGACGATCTGCTCATCGACGGCATTGGGCAGGCGTTCCACGTCGATCACTGCGCCGGGTTCTGCGCGGTGCTGTTTTCCGCCAGACAAACGAACAATTGCATACATGCGAGAGACTCCAATCTTCGCTTACCACCGCCTCCGTTCATGCGGACAACGGGGAAAATTGGCTAACGTAACGAAGGGGTATTGTAAAGGGACGATGAACGAACGTCAATGCCGGATGAGCGGCAGGTGGACGGTAAACGTCGTTCCCTGACCGACCCGACTCTCCACGCTGATTCGTCCCTTGTGCAGTTCGACGCACTCTTTGACGATGCTCAACCCCAAGCCGGTTCCCACAACGGTCTCTGCGGTCTCCGCACGGAAGAACGGCTCGAAGATGCGCGACAAATCCGGCTCGGCGATGCCGATCCCCTGATCGACCACACGCAGCACCAGCCATTCGACCTGCTGACTCAATTCCAGCCGGATTTCGCTGTCCGCCAGCGAGAATTTGACCGCATTTGAGAGCAGATTGAGCAAAATCCGGCTGATCAGCGTTTCATCGATCAACGCTTTTTCGATCTGCCCGTCGCAGACAAACCGGAACGTCTGTTTCGCTTTCATGGTCTGCTGGATTTCCGCCAGCGTCACCTGACACAACACGTTCAGGTTAACGGGCGTTGGCTGGAACGTCCGCTGGTCGAGCCTGCCTTTTACGGTCAGGGACATGTCGTTCAGAATCTGCGTGACGTAATGAAGCTGCTTCTCAATCGTGTTGAGTTTTTCGCGCCGCTCCTCTTCGTCCAAGCGATCAAAGTACCGGTCGAGCAGGTCTTTGGTCGTGCCGATGACCGTGAGCGGGATGCGCAGATCGTGCGAGAGTTCGGATACCGCTTTCTGGATCAGGGCGTTGAATTCCTGTTCCTTCTTCAAGTTGGCTTGAAGCCGCCCCTGTTCGATGCGCAGTTCTTCGAGCCGCTGACGTTCTGTGAGATCGACGAGCGAAATGAGCGCGGCGGTGTGAGTTCTAAGTTTGAGCAGGCTGCTGCTGACGAGCAGATGTTTGATCTGACCTGAAGCCGTTCTGAAATCCGCCGGGAAATCCCTGACCACCCCGTCCCGAACGAGGAGTTCAACCATGTGCTTCTGTTCTTCGGGATTAAGCCACATATTGTTGAAGGTGTATACGCTCGTTCCGAGCAGGTCGCCCGTAGGATAGTCGAACAGCTCATAGAAGCGGTCATTCATCGCCAACCGTTCGCCAGTGGTGATGTCGGCAAGCTGCATCGCTGCCGGGTTGTTGTAGAACGATTTGGAGAAGCGTTCTTCGCTTTCCTTGAGCGCTTGTTCTGCGGCTTTCCGCTCGGTGATGTCAATGTGCGCGCCTAGCATTCGGATCGGCTTGCCGCTGTCATCATAGATCAGGGACGCCTGAGTTAGAATCCAGCGATATGACCCATCCTTGTGCAGCATCCGAAACTCGCTCTTATAGTCGAGCCAAGGCGCTGCGAGATAGGATCGAACCCGTTCGATTGCGGTGGCGCGGTCGTCGGGATGGACAAGCCCCTCCCACGCCAAAAGATCGTCCTGAACTTCATCACCGTCATACCCAAGCTGGCTTTTCCATTCGGGCGAGTAAAACACGCGATCCGTCTGCAAATCCCAATCCCATAACCCGAGATTGGCGGCGCGCACAGCAATCTGAATCTGTTCCCTAACCGCGCGCAGTTCCTGCTCTGCTTGGCGGCGGCTGGTAACATCTTTGCTGATCAACAGCCCGACTGTTTTACCCCCCAACGTCACCGGCACCGATTTCGATTCAACCCAGATAATTGATCCATCGGTTCGCTGAAGTTGAAACTCTGCCGGAGGGTTCGACTCGCCCGCTAACAAGTTCAGGCGGCGCTCTTCGAGCTTTGCATGCTGCTGTTTGACCACAATGTCCAGTATCGACATCCTGACCGGCGCACCGTCGTTCGGGTAGCCAAGCATCTCCAAGCCTGCCGGGTTCATCAAGACGATGGGAAGACCGGGCGTCAGATCGATAATCATGATGCTGTAGGGTACGGCATCAAGAATCGAGCGATAAACTTCGGTACTGCCGAGCAATGCGCTTTCAACGATTTGTTGATCTGTGGGTTCATGAAAACTGGGGGGACCAAATACAGCGGTAGTCTGTCGTCCGGCGGGCTCATTCAAGAAACGTTCCAGAAGGTCGTCAAGTGTACAAGCTTCGCGCTCGGTTCGTTCCCGTAATCTTTCGAGAATATGGGGATTGACTGGAGTGTGAAACATGATGCCCGCCCGCAGTGCCGGAAATCTTTATTAACCATTGTACAACGTATAAACGCATCTAGACGCATTAACGCTGCGACGGCGCTTTGCTACTCGATCAACATCGCATCGCCAAATGAGAAGAAGCGATAGCCTTCGCGCTTGGCAGTCTCGTAAGCTTCCCTGACGAGTTCACGTCCTGCGAACGAACTGATCATCATGAGCAGGGTGGATTTGGGTAGGTGAAAATTCGTGATCATGGCATCGACGATGCGCCAGCGGTAGCCGGGGTAGATGAACAGGTTGGTGTCCGCGTTGAATGCTGTAACTGGACGCCAAGGGCACGCGTTCGGCGTAATTTCCGGGTGGGCGGGGTCGCCGCCTTCGCTCAATATGCCTGCCGTTTCCAGCGTCCGCGTGACCGTCGTGCCGACGGCGATCACTTTGCCGCCCGCCAATTTGACCTTGTTGATGATATTCGCGTCGTCGGCGGTGAGGATTGCCCGCTCGCTGTGGATGTGATGCTGGCGAATGTCCTCGACTTTGACTGGCTGGAATGTTCCCAAACCGATGTGCAGCGTGCAGTTGGCGAACAGTACGCCTTTTTCGCGCAGCGCGATCAGCAGGTCGGGCGTGAAATGCAGCCCGGCGGTCGGCGCTGCGGCTGACCCCGTCTGGCGGCTGTAGACCGTCTGGTAGCGCTCCGGGTCGATCAGCGGCGCGTGAATGTAGGGCGGCAGCGGCATTTCGCCGAGTTCGTCCAACTGCGTGTGGATCGGGGCGTTGAACTCCAGCACGCGCTCGGCTTCGTCCAGCACTTCGACCGCGATGGCACTCAATCCGCTGCTCCCGAAAAGAAGCCGTGTTCCGCTGACGATTCGCTTGCCGCCGACAAGGACGTGCCAGCGCCGCTCGTCGATCTGCCGGAGCAGCAGCACCTCGACCGCGCCGCCCGTGTCTGCTTTCTTCGCGTGCAGTCGTGCCGGGATGACGCGGGTCGTGTTCAGCACCAGCACATCGCCGGGATTGATGAAGTCGATCACCTCGCGGAAGATGCGATGTTCGAGAGTGCCGGTTTGACGGTTCAACCGCATCAACCGGGACGAATCGCGCGGCTCGACAGGAGTCTGCGCGATGAACGAATCGGGTAGGTCGTAGTCGTAGTCAGATAACTGCATGAACTGCTCTCAGAACAACGGTTTCTGGTTGTCGTCGTCTTTCGACGCATACGGGATGCCCATGTGCTCGTAGGCGCGGAAAGTCGCCATACGCCCGGTTTTGGTGCGCTTGAGGAAGCCAAGCTGCATGAGATACGGCTCGTAGACATCTTCGATAGTCGAGGCGTCTTCGCCAATCGACGCGGCAATCGTCCCCAAGCCGACAGGACCCCCTTCGTAATGCAGCATGATCGCATTGAGGATACGCCGGTCGATATCGTCCAAGCCGAGGTAGTCGATGCCCATCAATTCGAGTGTTTCCCCGGCGACACGCCCGGTGATCACGCCTTCGGCGCGCGTCTGGGCGAAGTCACGGCAGCGGCGCAGCAGACGCAGCGCGACACGCGGTGTTCCCCGTGCTCGTCGGGCGACCTCGGATTTGCCCTCCGGTGTGATTTCGATCTGAAGCATCCCGGCAGCGCGTTCGATGATGAATTCCATCGACTTCTGGTCGTAGAAGTCGAGGCGGAAACGCGCGCCGAAGCGGTCACGCAGCGGACCCGCCAGCAGCGCCAGTTGGGTCGTCGCGCCGATGACTGTGAAGCGCGGCAGGTTGAGCCGCACGTTCTTGGCGGCGGGTCCTTTGCCGATCACGATGTCGAGCGCGAAATCTTCCATTGCGGGGTAGAGCACTTCTTCGATGGCGCGTCCGAGGCGGTGAATCTCGTCGATGAACAGGATGTCGTTCTGTTTCATGTGCGTGAGGATCGCCGCGAGGTCGCCTGCGCGCTCAATCGACGGACCCGCCGTGATGCGGATATTGCTTTTCATCTCGTTGGCGATGACGTGCGCCAGCGACGTTTTACCCAAGCCCGGAGGCCCGTAAAACAGGACATGGTCAATCGGTTCTTGCCGCGCTAGCGCCGCATCGATGATGATCTTGAGATTCTCGCGCACGCGATCTTGCCCGACGATGTCCTTGAGCAGCTTGGGACGCAGCGCTATGTTTTCGCGATCATCGGGGCGGCTTGTGCCGCTGACCAATCGTCCGTCATCGGACATGGGGAAACTCCGCACTCTTGCAAAGATGTTCTATTGTAGTATAGCCGATGCTTTGACAGGGCGGTAGTCAGAACGTAGAATCGCGCCGAGCAAGCAAAGTATTTTTTCCTTGCACTGTTTTAAGAGGATTCAATGAGCCAAGTCTACGTTTCTCAACACCCCCTCGTGCAGCACAAGCTGAGCGTGCTGCGCGACAGCGCCACTGACCACCGTTCGTTCCGTGAATTGATGCGCGAACTCGCGCTCCTGCTGATGTACGAAGCCACGCTCGATCTCAAGCTGTCGCCCAAACAGGTCACTACCCCGATGGGAGAGACGATGGGCGTCAAAGCGGACGAGACGATTGGTTTAGTGCCGATTCTGCGCGCCGGGTTGGGGATGGTCGAAGGCGCGCTGGCGCTGCTGCCGAATGTGCAGGTCTGGCATCTCGGTTTCTACCGCGACGAGAAGACGCTGCGTCCCGTCGCCTACTATAACCGCCTGCCTAACACAGCGACCGTTCAGTTGTGCCTGCTGCTTGACCCGATGCTGGCGACGGGCGGGTCGGCGGTCGCAGCGGTCGATGTTCTCAAGAAATGGGGCGCGCCGCGCATCAAGTATGTCGGCTTGATCGCCGCGCCGGAAGGGGTCGAGCGATTGTCTGCTGCCCATCCTGATGTGCCGATCCATGTCGCGTCGATTGACGAACGCCTGAACGACGTCGGCTTCATTGTGCCGGGGTTGGGTGACGCCGGGGATCGCCAGTTCGGTACATGATCAACCGCACCGATGTGTATGCCTTCGCGCTCGTCTTCGGGCTGGCGTTGAGCGTCTCGCTGCTGCTCATCCCGTTTGCGGATTGGCTCGGCAAGCGCTGGGGCGCGGTCGCCAAGATGGGCGGGCGGCGCACCAGCGAAGCCGATCAGCGGCGCGTGTCGCGGCTCGGCGGAATCGCGCTGTTCGGCGGTTTCGTCAGCGCCGTGATCGCCGCGCAGCTCTTGCCCGTCCCGCGCATGGACTCGTATGAAGTGATTCGCCTGACCGGGCTGCTGATCGGCTCGGTGATTATGGCTATCGGCGGCGTGCTGGACGACGTAATCGAACTCAAGCCGCTGCCGCAGTTCTTGTTTCAGTTCGTGGCGGCAGGTGTAGCGATCTTGTTTCAGGTCTTCATCCAGTACTTCAACAACCCGTTCACCGGCGTGCAGACCGATCCGTTCCCGTACATTGTCACGGTGACGCTGACCCTGTTCTGGTTAGTCGGCATGATGAACACGATGAATTGGCTGGATGGCTTGGATGGGCTGGCGGCGGGGGTGACCTTCATCGCCGGGACGATGCTGTTCATCAACAGCGCGTTTCGCGTCGAACC
>JACSRG010000544.1 GCA_014879865.1 Anaerolinea sp. | reverse complement strand
TCATTCCGTCCCTTGTCAGTGCGGACTATCCAGCGCTGGATTATAGCAGAAAAAACGTGAGGCAGAGACTGTGCGCGTTGGTCTCCGCCTCACTAGGCGAGGTGATATAGGAGGAACACATGTAATGAGGAAACTCGGAGAACGCGCACGTAACCAAACAAATCAACGTCAGCATAACTGCATCGCTGATCACTCTAATAGTATGAGAAAGATTTCACGATTCCATGTGACACTCGTCTCCCTGCGGTCTGACGTTTGTCATATTACGATTCCGGCGTTAGAATCGCGCCCATCTTGAATAATGCCTCGGAGCAAGCCCCATGCGGCACTTCCAACTCATTGACCACTTTGGCACCGGCAGCGATAGTCAGCTCCTTTCGCTCACATGCGCCAGCGATCCCGCGCAGCATGTTGAAATCTCGATGCGGCGCGAAGGCGAACACCTCGTCATGTCGTTCAGCTACAATGCGCTCGAAATCGCCCTCCGTCCGCGCTTCAACGAGTTCATGCGCGCGCTCACGCACATGCAGCCCGTCGATGGCTTGAACACCACCCGGCAGATCGGGACGGGTAACGCTTACCTCGCGTTGGGGCTGCACACCGACGGTTCGCTGATCATGCGACCGACGCTCGTCGGCGACGCGACCGGTTATATCACGCTCAATCTTAAGCTGACGGGGCAGGCGTATCATCACCTGATGGAATGGTTAGGCGTGCCCGCACCTCAATTGCCAAACGAGGGATAAGTCGTTACAATAACGACATTCGACAATTTGCAAGGTTGGTGCGGAGAGTTCTCTGGCGCGCGTGGTGATCACACCGCCCCCAGTGACGCCGAAGGTGCAAGCCCCCGGTACTTGCTGGTCTGGTGGGCGAAACTCTCAGGCTACAGGACGCGCCGATCTGTTTCACTCTGAAGTTCGCGACAGAGGCACACAGCAATCCTGTGTGCCTCTTTTTTGTTTGACTGTGCGAGGAGAGATCATGGCTTTGAATTTTCCTTCCGACCTGAAGTATCTCAAGAGTGATGAATGGGTGCGCTTTGAGGGCGATACCGCCACGCTCGGTATTTCCGATTATGCGCAAGACCAGTTGAACGACATCGTTTTCGTCGAAACGCCGGAAGTCGGGACGACGCTGCCGCAGGGCGGGTCATTCGGCACGGTGGAATCGGTCAAGGCGGCGTCTGACCTGTACAGCCCGATTGCCGGGGTGATCGTCGAAGTCAACGACGCGCTGCGCAGCACGCCCGAACTGGTCAACAGCGATCCGTACGGCAAGGGCTGGATCGTCAAGCTCAAGGTGAGCGGATCGAAGGATAACCCTGATCTGCTGGACGCAACCGCTTATAAAGCGCTGTGCGAAAGCCGCGCGTAATTCACGCCATTAGTCGCTAAATCCCCTCTCCTCTGAAAATAGGACTGAGGACTGAGGACTGAGAAGTAGGGACGAGGCATGCCTCGTCCACTGACTACATTATCTGTCCCTCGATATGCATATCTCGAACTAGAGTTTTAGAGGCAGCCCATGAGCTACATTCCCCATACGGATGTCGAACGCCAGCAGATGTTGGCGGCAATCGGCGTCCCCACTATCGAGGACTTGTTTGAAGCAGTCCCGGCGGCGTACCGCTTCCCGAAAGTCGATCTGCCGCCCGCCATGAGCGAAATGGAAATCCTGACGGAGATCCAATCGCTGGCGGAAGCCAACGACAGCGCCTATGACTTCTCGCTGTTTCGCGGGGCAGGCGCGTATCACCATTACAGCCCGGCGGCGGTGAATCAACTGCTGCTGCGCGGTGAGTTCTACACGGCGTACACACCGTATCAACCGGAAGTCAGTCAGGGAACGCTGCAAGCGATCTTCGAATACCAGACGATGATCTCGCAGTTGACCGGCATGGACGGCGCGAATGCCAGCCATTACGACGGCGCGACCAGCCTTGCCGAAGCGGTGACGGTGGCGCTCGAATCGAGCCGCCGCAAGCGGACGAAGATCATCCTCAGCCCGTACATCCACCCGCACTACCGGGCGGTAGCGCGCACGTATCATCAAGGCAATAACCTCCAGTTCGTCGGCGATGAAGGCGCGGCGGAACTGAGCGACTTGACCGCCATGCTGGACGACAACACGGCGATGTTCGCCGTCGCCTATCCCAACTTCTTGGGACAAATCGAGGATTTTCGCGGCTTGGCGGCGAAAGTTCACGCGGCAGGCGCGCTGCTCGTCTTCGTGGCGAACCCGCTGGCGCTGGCGCTGTTCAAAAGCCCCGGCGAACTCGGCGCGGACATCGTGGTTGGCGACGGTCAGCCGCTCGGCATCCCGTTGAGCTACGGCGGTCCGTATGTCGGCTACTTCGCCACCAAGATGGCGAACATGCGCCGTATCGCCGGTCGCATCGTCGGCGAGACGCTCGACAAGAACGGCAAGAAAGCCTACGTCATGACGCTGCGACCGCGCGAACAGGACATCCGGCGCGAGAAGGCGACGAGCAACATCTGCACGAATCAGGGCTTGCTGGCGCTGGCGGCGACCATGTACCTGTCGATGGTCGGCAAGCAGGGCTTGAAGAAAGTCGCGGAACTGAATTACCACAAGGCGCACTACGCCGCCGAGCAGATCGCCAAAATCCCCGGCTATGAAGTGGATCGCAGCAAGCCGTTCTTCAACGAGTTCGTGGTCAAATGCCCGCGTCCTGTGCGCGAGATCAACGAGAAGCTGCTGGCGGATGGCATCATCGGCGGGTACGAACTGGGACGCGATTACGTCTACCTGTTCGACCGGATGCTGGTGTGCGTGACCGAAATGAACACCAAAGCGGAAATCGACGTGCTTGTGGAAGTCTTGAGCGAGGTGAAATAATGGCGCAGATGATAGCACAGTCGAACGGCGCAGTGCCGACGATTTACGACATCAGCGTGAGCGGGCGCGAGGGCGTCAAGCTGCCAGACTGCGATGTGCCGCAGTCGCCGATCCCGGACTATCTGCTGCGCGATCAGCTTGATCTGCCGGAAGTCAGCGAACTGCAAGCCGTGCGGCATTTCGTCAACCTGAGCACGCTCAACCATTCCATCGACAAGGGCTTTTATCCGCTTGGCTCGTGCACGATGAAGTACAACCCGAAGATCAACGAGGATGCGGCGCGTCTGCCCGGTTTCGCGCATCTGCACCCGCTGACCGACGACGAGTCGGCGCAGGGCGCGCTGGCGTTGATGTACACGCTGCAAGACTGGCTGGCGGAGATCGCCGGGTTTGACGCGGTAAGCTTGCAGCCCGCCGCTGGAGCGCAGGGCGAACTGGCGGGCATCCTGATGATCCGCAAGTATCATCTGGATCGCGGCGACACGAAGCGGACGAAAATCCTCGTGCCGAACAGCGCGCACGGGACGAACCCCGCGACTGTCTCGATGGCGGGCTTGGAAGTGGTCGAACTGCCCTCCGACGAGAACGGCGACGTGAGCCTAGAGGCACTGCGCGCCGCGTGCAATGACACGGTCGCCGGGATGATGATCACCGTGCCGAGCACGCTTGGCTTGTTCGAGGCGCACATCGTCGAGGTGATCAAGCAGGTCCATGCGTGCGGCGGTCTGATGTACATGGACGGTGCGAACATGAATTCGCTGCTGGGGATCGTCAAACCCGGCGAACTCGGCTTCGACGTGATGCACTACAACCTGCACAAGACGTTCTCGACCCCGCATGGCGGCGGCGGTCCCGGTTGCGGTGCGGTCGCGGTCAACGCCAAGCTGAGAGATTTTCGTCCGGGTCCCGTCGTGGAGATCGTCGAAGAGGCGACGGCGGACGAGGATGCGCCGCTCTACGGCATGGTCATGCCGCCCAAGTCGATTGGTCGGCTGAAGGCATTTCACGGCAATTTCGGGATGCACGTTCGGGCGTATGCGTACATCGCCGCGTATGGCGACACGCTGCCGGAAGTCTCGCGCCATGCCGTGCTGAATGCGAACTACGTGCGGTCGCAGCTTCGCGGGATTTACCCGATGCCGTATGATCGCATTTGCGCGCACGAGTTCGTCATGGAAGGGCATTTCAGCGATGCGCCGGGAATCCACGCGCTGGATATTTCCAAGCGGCTGATGGACTACGGCATTCACCCGCCGACGAACTACTTCCCGCTGATTGTGCCGGAAGCCCTATTGATCGAGCCGACCGAAACCGAAGACAAGGCGACGCTCGATCAGTTCATCGATGTGATGAAGCAGATCGCCGAGGAAGCGAAGACGCAGCCCGATCTGCTGCACGACGCGCCGCATACGACGCCGGTCGCGCGGGTCGATGACGTGCGCGCCGCCAAGCTGCTCGTGCTGTGCTGCCGTCCCGTTCCCGCGTGGGATGCGGATCGCATCCCGGCGGCGGGGGCAGTCGGCGAGGGGTAAAGGAGTTAACCGCAGAGAGCGCAAAGAGCGCAGAGAGAATGATGATTTACTCCGCGTTCTCTGCGTTCTCTGCGGTTCAAACTCTCTTTACACAGGTTTTTTGCCGAGGATGAGGATGTAGACGTGATCGAGCGTCGCGTCGGGCGTCCCGGCACAGGTGAAGTTCGTCCACGACTGCACGGCTTCGGGCGCTTGAATCATCAGGATTTCCAGCCGTTCGACTACGTCAGGCGGGCACTCCTGCCGCTCGACCCACTGCACAAAGCTCGCCGTGCGGTTGAGCTTCTCCCAATGCTCCACGCTTAAACCCGCGTCCAAGTACATCCCCTGCCATTCATAGCGATTGAACACGCGGTGATGACTCGGGTCGCGCAGCCGCTCGAAGGCTTCGATATAAGCGGCGGCTTGGTCGTCGTCCGGGTTGAGGTGATCCTGCACGAGCAGCAGCCCACCCGGTTTGAGCACGCGCGCCGATTCGGTGACGAATTTGTAGGCGTCGGGGAAGTGATGCGCGGCGACGCGGCAGGTCACGAGGTCGAAGCTGGCATCGGGGAAGGGCAGGTTTTCGGCGTCGGCTTCGGCAAACTCGACGTTGGTCACGCCCTGACCTTCGATGAAGGTTTTGGCTTCGGCAAGCATGGTGGGCGCGTAGTCACTGGCGATCACCTTGCCGACGTGCGGCGCGAACTTAAGCGCGGTGTGTCCGCCGCCAGTCGCCACATCCAGCACAACCCAATCTGGCTGCGGCTGCGCCAGTTCAAGCAGGCGATCCAGATCGTGACCTTTGGAATGGGTGCTGCTGGTGACGTAGCCGTGCGCATACTGGCTAAAACGCTGCTGGCTGTGGGCTTTCGGGTCGTCGGTCATCGGGTTGTCCTTTATACTTGTCGCAACTGCCTCGATTGTAATGCCGGATACGGATAGGGATTTATCGTAACGTCCAATGAGTGCTATTTTGTTTTCCAGTGAACGCCTAAAGACGCGGGCGCTTGAACTCGGCTTCAACCTTACCGGGATCACGCGCGCCGAGCCATCGCCGACGCTGGACGCGTATTTCCGCTGGATCGATGCGGGGATGCACGGCGACATGGCGTACATGGCGCGCCCGGATCGACAGGCGCGGCGGCGTGACCTCAACGTGATCCTGCCGGGGGTGCGGTCGCTGGTGGTCGTCGGGTTGGATTACCGGACGGAAATCCCCGAAAGCACGCTAACCGATCCCGCGCGCGGGCGGTTCTCGGCGTATGCATGGGGACTCGACTACCACGACCTCATGACGCCGCGCCTCGAAACGCTGGCAGCGGAGTTGGGCGCGGATCACCGCGTCTATGTCGATACGGGCGCGATCCTCGAACGGAGTCACGCGCACGGGGCAGGCTTAGGCTTCACCGGCAAGAATACGATGCTGATCCATCCCCGGCGCGGCAGTTTCTTCTTTCTCGGCGAAATTCTGACGACGCTCGAATTTGACGAGTACGATCAGGCAGGGCGGGCGACGCTGTGCGGGACGTGCACGCGCTGTTTGCGGGCGTGCCCGACGAATGCGTTTCCGCGCCCGCATGTGTTGGATGCGCGGCGCTGCATCAGCTACCTGACGATTGAGCACAAAGGCTGGATCGAGCCTGACTTGCGCCCGCTGATGGGCAACTGGGTTTACGGGTGCGACGTGTGCCAAGACGTGTGCCCGTTCAATCGCTTCACCTCGGAGACCTGCGAGCGCGTGTTTCGTGCCGCTGACGCAGATCGCGCCGCGCCGCCGCTGCTCGACCTGCTGGCGCTGGACGATGCAGGCTTTCAAGCGCGCTTCGTCGGATCGGCTGCCGCGCGGATCAAGCGGGAACGGTTGGTGCGGAATGCGTGTATTGCGACAGGCAATTGGGGATCGCCGGAAGCGCTGCCCGCGCTGACACGCCTGCTCGAAGACGCGAGTCCACTGGTGCGCGGACACGCGGCATGGGCGCTCAATCGGATACCCGGAGGACGAGCGCGCATCGCCGAACATTTGACACAGGAAACTCATGAAGAAGTGCGCGCAGAAATCGAGTCACTTTTAAGATAAGATTTACGCGACTCACTGCGTCAAAGTACAAAAGGAGAGGAATCCATGCAAAGCAAAACGTTTGTTGTGCCCAATATCGGCTGTGACGGTTGCGTCAAGACGATTGTCAACGAGTTGAGCCAGAAGCCCGGCGTCGCCAGCGTCAAGGGTGACAAGAATACGAAGGTCGTCGAGGTTCAGTGGGACGCGCCTGCGACGTGGGACGGAATCGTCGAGACGCTCAAGGAAATCGACTACGCGCCTGAGCAATCACTCATGCCGTAAGACTGCAAGCTGTGTTATGCTCCCCGTAACGATGAAAGGGGAGATGTTATGCAGCAGTCCAAGACGTTTCAAGTTCCGAGTATGACGGACGCCGACGTTGAGGTGATTGAGAATGCATTGCAGCAGGTCGCCGGCGTAGAAAGCGTACAGGTTTTCGAGCCAACGCAAACCGTCGTCGTCGTGTGGCACGAGCCGCCCGCTCAATGGGATGACTTCGACAAGCGGCTGCGGGAAAACGGATTTACGCCGGATTTACCGCATCCAGAAACGCGGGACTGAGTGCCACTCTTTAGGATCGTAGGGGCGCACACAGGTGCGCCTCTACGTTCATACGATTTTCGTAGGGACGAGTCAAGCCGACTGCGGCATAAGCCTCGGCTGAAGGTTGAATCGTGCCGAGCGCCGGATCGCATCCGCGCGTTTGTCGGCGCGGCGGTCGATCTGAAAACGGATCGCGCCCGCTTCGGTCTCGTTGCGACTGCGCAGCAGCGCGTCGATGTGCCGCCACAGTGTCTCGCGCCAACCGTCGATCACGTCGTCGAGCAGCCATGAATCCGCGCGGTCACCCGCCAGAATCCCCCGTGACACCAATCGCAGTTCGGCATCTGTTACCGCCCGCTTGATGTTTGTCAGCAGTGTTTCAAATTCACGGCGGTTGCGCGCGTACCCTGCCGGGGTCAGCGCATCACTCTGGCACGCGAAATGGTGAACCAGATCGAAGATCAGATCATGGTTGACATACGTATTCAAGCCGAGCAGCAGGCTGAGCAAGCCGGGCTGTTCCAGCTCGGTTGCGCCGCGCTCCCACGCTTCGATGAGTAGATTAATCCGGGCAACTGTTTCCAACTGCATGATCTCGCGCATTCCTTCACTCAACAACCCGTGTACTGTAGCGCGGACGAGGGGTCTGCTACATCCGTAAATCGGTAGAACTCGCTGTCGGACTTTCGGCGGATGTTTCACCTAGCTTGCCCGATGCGGATCTCATTAGGGACTCTGATACATTTCTCATTTGGATTGTGAAAATTAGGCTAGGACTGGGGGGTATCGTGGGGTAAACTCCTAAATAGAACAAGTGGCAATGAAGCCGCTTGGGGGGAGTTTAAACGCTATATGATGATACGCGGGTGTCCGTGGCGTTACAGGACACTAGAGGAGTCCAATGCAGAAGTTGTGGACGAACGAGCCGGTTCAGAGGAATGTTGCCCACGCCCAGACGCTCGATGCGAGCTGGTATCTCGATCCAACGGTTTATGAACGCGAGCAAGAGGCGATCTTCGCTCGGACGTGGCAGGCAGTCGGTCGCGTCGATGAAGTGGCTAAGCCGGGTGATTTCTTCACGACCGAGGCGGCAGGAGAGCCGCTGGTCGTCACGCGGGATGTAACGGGCAAGCTGCGCGCCTTTTACAACGTTTGTCCCCACCGCGCTGGGATTGTGGCGCGCGGCAAGGGGAATCGCAGGTCGTTCCAATGCTTGTATCACGGTTGGACGTTCAACCACGACGGTCAGCTTATGCGCGCTCCCGGCATGGAAGGCACGGAAGGTTTCGAACCGTCGTGCTTCAGCCTCCACGAAATCCGCGTGGAAACGTGGGGTCCCTACCTCTTCATCAATCTCGATGACAACGCGCCGCACCTTGCCGATATGTGGGGGAATGAGTTCACGCGCGTGAGCGGCATCGACTTCGAGGGCTGGCAGTTCGTCGAACGCTGCGAGTACCTGATCAATTGCAATTGGAAAGTCTACCTCGACAACTACGCCGAAGGTTATCATGTGCCGATGGCGCATCCGGGTTTGAGCCGCGAGTTCAACCTCGATGAGTATTACGTGGATACGTACCGCTTTTTCAGCATCCAATGGGTGCCGGTGCGTCCCGCGACACAGGGCAATGTCAAGCAGCGGCGCTATATCAACCCGCTGCCGGAAGACAAAATCCGCTACCACGTCATGTTCCCGAACTTCATGATCGACGAATACCCGGACAACCTGTCGGTGAACATCGTGCGCCCGCAGGGACACGAAAAGACGCTCCTGACGTTCGACTGGTATTTCAAGCAGGATCAAGATCAGTCGGAAGTCGAGTCGATGGTCAAGCTGGCGGATGAAGTGCAGTACGAGGACATCGAAATCTGCGAGTACGTGCAGCAGGGTTTGAAGTCGCGCTCGTACAATCGCGGACGGTTCTCGGCGCGGCATGAGAACGGCGTCCATCATTTTCAGGCGCTCGTCGCGGAATATCTCAACAATGACGAGATTCCGCTGCAACTGGATGCGGATTCCGGTAACGCGTGAGCGCAGCATGACGACCTTTGATATTCAACCGCACCTCGCCGCCATCGCCGCACAGCCCAAGTTTCCACGCTGCCCGCGCGCGATTGAGGCGGCATATGCGCTCAACAAGGGGCATCCGCTGATGGTGTTCACGGCGGATGCCGGAATTACGCTCGATTTTCCGGGCGTGATCCGCGTGAGCGACCCGGATGCGGCGAACGTGACGCTGATCGCGCACAGAGATGATCCGGTCAAGACGGCGGCGCGGGTCGAGGAATGTTTCATCCTCGGTCAGCGCGTGGCGCTGTGGGATGCGCACGCCGACCGCGCCTTGATCGACGCGCTGTTGAATACGATCATCTACATGGGCAATCTGGCGGCGCTCGATACCGACCTTGAGCGGGCGCTCGCCGTCGTCATGACGCCGCTGCGCGAAGGGGCGGCGCTCCGGCGCTGCCTGACCGAGAGCCTGATCTTGCAGTGGCTCTATGCCGGCGAAGTGCGCGCGGAATTGGCGCGGCGCTTCGGCGAAGACATCCCGGCGCGCGATGTGTGGCGCGCCGAGATGCAGGCGCGGGCACGCTTGGGCGCATACACGACGCGGCTGCGGCGGCGCGGGCTGCCGTTCGAGATCGCCCGGTTGGGCTTCACCGGTAACCGGCTCGACGGTTTCTGGATCAAACTGCAAGCAGTCTAGCAACCACTAACAGAACATCCTCCGAAAGGATGATCAGACGATCACCGGGCGGGGGATGTTTTGATTCGGCTGTCCGCGTACCCTTAGCGTATCGTAGAGTACGGGGGAGCCATCACAGTGAGCAGTTTGAGCGCGAGTCAGCGGTGGGTGATCGTGTCGTTCATTGCGGCGATTTTGCTGCTGGGCACGACGTTCTTTCTAGAAGGCGATGTGCGGACGTTCGCCTACGTGGTGATCAGCATCGGGGTCGGGTTGTACGCCGTCCTCTCGCAGCGGGATAATTCGGAGAAGGGCAAGCGTTCGGGCGGGTGAAGGCGGCAGTATGGCGCAGATCGGCGGCAAATTAGGCGATGCATGGGCGCGCTGGTCAGGGGCATGGCAGGCGCTCATGCTGATATTGTGCGCGCTGGCGTTGGTGGTCGCGCTGTTTGACCCGGAGACGCCCGCGCTTGCGCCGCCCATCGGCTTGACCGCGCTGCTGATCGGCTGGCACTACGCGGCGCGCTGGCTGCCCGCGTTTTCGCTGCCGGAGTACGCCGGTTATTTCGCGCTCGGCTGGCTGATCTGGTATGGGCTGGCGGGCTATAATCCGGTGTTCTTCATGCTGCTGGCGGGGTTGTTTCCGCACGTCTTCATGATCGTGCCGCTGCGCTATGCCATCGGCTTCGCGCTGATCCTCAACGTGCTGGTGCTGCTTCAGCTTCAGCGCATCAACAGCGATCTGACGGCGACATGGATGGGTATTCTGGTCGTGACTTCGCTCGGCGGCGCGCTGCTCGGCTACTACATCACGGACATCATCGGGCAGAGCAGCGAGCGCAAGAAGTTGATCGAACAGCTTGAGGCGGCGCAATCGCAGATCGCCGAGATGCAGCGCCAAGCCGGGATCGCCGGGGAGCGGCAGCGGTTGGCGGGCGAACTGCACGATACCATCGCACAGGGGTTGATCGCCATCGTGACGCATCTCGAAGCCGCCGACGCCGCGCCCGCCGACGCCCGTCGTTACCTAGACGGCGCGAAGGCGCTGGCGCGCGACAATCTGCGCGAGGTGCGCCGCTTCATCTGGGAACTGCGCCCTCCGGCATTGGAAGGTCGGCGCTTGGAAGAAGGGCTGCGCGGGGTCGTCGCAAGCTGGTCGAGGTTGAGCGGCACGGCGGCGGAGCTGGTGATCACCGGAGAAGCGCTCATCCTGCCGGACGCGGTCGAACTGGTGCTGCTGCGCGTGACGCAGGAGGCGCTGGCAAACGTGAGCAAGCACGCGCACGCCCGGTGCGTGACGGTCACGTTGTCGTACATGCCCGATACGGTCATACTGGATGTGAATGACGATGGCGTCGGCTTTCTGCCGGAACACGCGCATGACGGCTACGGGCTGATCAACATGCGCGCGCGGGTCACGGCGCTTGGCGGGACGCTGACCGTCGAGAGCGCGCCGAACGAAGGCACGACCATCGTCACGGCTGTACCACTGAGAGAAACCTGATGCCAATCCGCCTGCTCATCGTCGATGATCACCCGGTTGTCCGCGTAGGGATGCGCGGCATGTTCAGCGGCGATCCGCGCTTCGAGATCGCCGGGGAAGCTGAAGACGGACGCGCGGCGGTCACACTGGCGGCTGAACTCAAACCGGACGTAATCCTGATGGACTTGCGTATGCCCGTGCTGGATGGTGTGAGCGCGTTACAGGCGATCCGCGCCGCGCAGCCGGAAATCCGCGTGCTGATCTTGACCACCTACGACAGCGATCAAGACATCCGGCGGGCGCTGGATGCGGGCGCGGTCGGCTATCTGCTCAAAGATACGCCGCGCGAGGAGCTTTACCGGGCAGTGCTGCTGGCGGCAGAGGGTAGGGCGGTGTTGGGGATGACGGTTTCGTCACGCCTGTTCGCCGGGGATGTGCTCAGCGAACGCGAGATCGCGGTGCTGGCGTTTGCCGCACAGGGAGAGACGAACGCCGGAATTGGCAAGCGGCTGCACATCAGCGAGGCGACGGTCAAGACGCACCTCAAGCACATCTACGCCAAGCTCGGCGTAACGGATCGGGCGGCGGCAGTGGCGGTCGCACTCAAGCGGCGGATCATTTCGAACTAGGATGTGTCTGCAAACTCATTGTAGCCCTCATCCCCCGTCCCCTTCTCCCTCAGGGCGAAGG
>JACSRG010000731.1 GCA_014879865.1 Anaerolinea sp. | reverse complement strand
CTGCTCGATTATTCGCTGTCGCAGCTTCAATTTGCGCAGGAGCATCTCGGACGCTCGCCGCGCTACATCTACGTGGCGGCGGATGCCTATCACCTGCCGTTCCAATCGGGCATTTTCGACTGCACGACGATTGTGCGCGTGCTGCATCACATGTCGAACGTCGCCGCCGTGCTCGATCAAATCCGCCGTGTGATGTCCCCCGGCGGCACGCTGATCCTCGAACATGCCAATAAGCGTAACATCAAGGCGATTCTGCGCTATGCCTTCCACCAGCAGGACTGGAATCCGTACGATCTGTCCCCGGTCGAATTCGTGGAACTGAACTTCGACTTCCACCCGGATCACATCGTGCAGGAATTGACACGCGCCGGTTTCGATTTGCAAGCGCGGCTTCCGGTCTCGTTCTTCCGGTTGCAAACGCTCAAGGACAAAGTTCCGCTGGAAGTGCTGGTTGGGCTGGATAACCTGCTGCAAGCGACAGGTGCGCTGTATTCGCCGAGTATCTTCACCAAGAGCAGCGCCGCCGGTTCGACGCCGGACAACACCCATCACGAGACGCTGTTCGCCTGCCCTGAATGCGGCGGTGACGTGGTGCGCAGCGGCGAAATCCTCACCTGCCGCCGTGATGGTCGGCGCTGGGCTGTCCGCGATGGCATCTATGATTTCAAGGCACCCATCGAAGTAGACGACTAAAGAAATGGGTTAACCGCAGAGATCGCTGAGAACGCAGAGAGTAAATTCATTAACCCTCTGCGCTCTTTGCGTTCTCTGCGGTTCAATCCTGTTTCTTTAAAGTGTTTCCAGATACTTTTGCATCGCGGCGGTATAGCGTTCGCGGAGCTGACGGGTGAGTGCGCCCGGTTTCCCGTCGCCGAGCGTGTGCCCGTCGATCTCGATTACCGGGACGATGCCCCGGCTCGCGCTGGTGATGAACGCTTCCGCCAAGCGCGGCACAGCGCTCACGTTGACGGCGTCACGCTTGACCGGCAGCACGTCCGGCGCGACTTCCAGCACGATTTGCAGCGCGATCCCCGGCAGCGCGCCCGCGTCCGCCGTCCAAAGCGCATCCTCCATAATCGCATAGAAATTGCTGCTCACGCCTTCCAAAATCTGACCGTTCTCGTCAAGCAGCAGCGCCGTGTAAATGCCAGCGGGCAGCGAGCTTTCGAGCTTCTGGCGTTCGTGCATCCACCCGGTTGTTTTGGCGGCGGCGTTGACGCGCGCACTGTCCGGCACCGTGATCACGCGGACGCCATTTTCGATGATCGCGGCTGCCAGCGGCTTGAACGGCTCGACCGACAGAATGTAGTGATCCGGTTGATCGGCGGGGACGGTGATGCGAAAGCGGACATCGCCGCAGCCCGCCAGCGTGATTACTTCGCGCAGCGCGGCGCGCAAACGCGGGCGATCCAGCTTGAGCGGGATGCTCGCCCGCCGCGCCGAATCTTCCAGCCGATCCAGATGCGCCGTCAGCTTGAGGACGGTGTATGTGTCGAATGTGTTGGTCACGGTGTAGACGCCGTCTTGCGGCTCGTACTGCGCCGCGTCGTTGAGCGAGTCGGCGGTGTAGGGCACGGGCTGTAAGCCGTCGGGGGTGAGCAGGCGAATGGTGCAGGGCATAGCTACCTCACAAGTAGAAAGGTGAAAGTATAAAGTGAAAAGTGGAGAACTGCATCGGGCAGCGGCTAACCGTTACTTTCGACTTTTAACTTCTCGTGAACTGCTTGACTCCGGCAAAGGAACAGGTTAGCATATCGGCAAGGCTTTAATCAGCGAGCGAATCATGCCGTTTTCGACCGTTTTCTGTATGACTACTACCGGTATGGGTATGACCACCCCACATAGACATTTGCGGGGTCGCTTGCGTTTAGGTTAAGTTCGCAGCAGACTGGACACGAAAAGCGTGTGACCCCGACAGGGCACACGCTTTTTTTATTCTAAGGAGAAGACTCATCGTGCAAACCCTTACCATGAAGTTCGGCGGAACGTCCGTCGGCAGCCCCGAAGCGATTAGCGGCGTCGTCAATATCGTCAATGAAGCAGTCACTCAAGGCAACCGTGTGATCGTCGTTGTCTCCGCAATGTCCGGTGTGACTGACGCGCTAATCGGTTCTGTGCGCGAAGCGGCGGCGGGTAACCGTTGGGGCTATCTGTCCACGTCGCAGAAGCTCAAAGATCGCCACTACGAGGTGATCAACCTGCTGACCGTGCCCGGTAAGAATCGCAGCGATGTGTTAGCCGAGATCGACGCGCTGCTGACGCAGCATGTCGAATTGTGCAGCGCCGTCAACATTCTGGGCGAAGCAACCGCGCGCATCAGCGATTCGATTGTCGCCTTCGGGGAACGCCTCAGCAGCCGAATCGTGGCAGCGGTCATGCGCCACGCCGGGTTGAATGCGCGAGCATATGACGCGGGCGAATTCCTGATTACCGATGACCGTTTCGGCAGCGCTACGCCTAACTGGGGGGAAACCGAGCGCCGCATCCGCGATGGGCTGCTGCCTGTGCTGGAACAGGGCGTTATCCCCGTGCTGACCGGGTTCATCGGCTCGACGGCGGATGGGCATATCACCACATTGGGGCGCGGTGGCAGCGATTACAGCGGTGCGATTTTCGCGGCGAACGCCGACAGCGACGAACTGATCATCTGGACGGATGTAGACGGCGTCATGACGACCGATCCGCGCATCGACCGCCGCGCTCGCGTGCTGCCGAACATCTCCTACACCGAGGTCGGCGAACTGGCGTTTTACGGCGCGAAGGTGCTGCATCCCAAGACCGTCCAACCGATCTTGAACAAGGGAATCCCGATGCGCGTGCGCAACACCTTCAACCCGACGCATCAGGGCACGCTCATCAGCGATGTTGCCGCGCCGACCGATACCGTCATCAAGGCGGTGACGAGCGTGCGCAACGTCAGCCTTGTGACCGTACACGGCAAGGGCATGATCGGCGTACCGGGGATCGCGGGGCGCACCTTCCTTGCGACGGCGAAGGCGGGCGCGAATATCCTCATGATCTCGCAGGCGTCCTCCGAGCAAAATTTCTGCTTTGTCGTCCTCAACGATGTGGTCGATAAGGCGGTCAAGGCGATTGAAGATGAACTCGTGAAAGAACTGGCGCGGCAGGATGTGGACGGTGTCGATGCGCTGACGAAAGTCTCGGTGGTGACGGTGGTCGGCGCGGGGATGCGCGGGACTCCCGGCGTGGCAGGGCGCGTCTTCACGGCGATGGGCAACGAGCGCATCAACGTGATCGCAATCGCGCAGGGCGCATCGGAGTGCAGCATTTCGTTCGTGGTCGATGAGGCGAATCTCGAACGCGCCGTGCTCACGCTGCACGATCTCGCGCTCGAATCTGTACCGGTGGCGTAAGAAAAGCCGGGACGCCCAACGAGGCGTCCCAGTTGTGAATGACGTTACTGCGTGTCGTTCGAGGCGAGAGCAGGTGCTTGCAGGTAGCGCCACGCGGACGCGAAGCCGATCCAGTGTTTTTCGACCAAACACTCGACGTTGTTGTCCATGAACTGATCCGCGCCGCCGTTGACGCTGTACATGGTGAACGACAGCACGGGCGCATTGACTCCGATCTCGGTCAGCGGGATGCGTGTCAGTACGTGACCATTGTCCATTGTGACGAACATCTCGACTTCGGCGGGAACATCGCACGTCAGGAAGACCCGTTCCGGCAGCCAACCGCGCTTCAACAGGTCGCTGAACTCCCCGATTTCGAGCGCGTCGATCCGTGTGGACATGCTGAACAAGCCGACCGAACTGACCGTCGCCTGTTCGTCCTGCTGGTCGAAGGTCAGCAGCCCCAACACCGAGTTGGGCAGGGTGAACGAGGTGCGCGTCATGGTCAAGAAACTGCGGTTGAGCGCGATCTGATCGACGGCGGCGAAGGCGTTCGTGCGGTCGGTTGTCCCCGGCGTGATGCCGTAGACACAGGGAAGCTGGCACGGGTTCAAACCGACGGCGGTCGCCTCTGACGATGCCGTCGGGATACCGCCGCCGATCATGGATGCTGCGCCGATCAGGAGGGCGAAGATCAAGCTGAGTGCCGCAATCAGAATGAACGCCTGCCGGATCACTGCGTGACTACACCTTGCTAAGTAAGGGATGATACGCTCTAGTGTACTGCAAAACCGCCTTCACCCTAAATCGATCTTTCTCAGGGACGCGCAACGGCGCGTCCCTACAAATCGCCCACCACTTGAATCAGCGCGTCAAAGGCAATTTTCTCGACATCGTGAATCGCCATGACCCGTTCGCGCAGATTGGCACGCAGATGCGCTGCTTCGGTGTCGCTCAACGGGAAATTGCCTACCGCTTCCGCCTCAAGCGCTGCAAGCCGGGTGCGGTTAGCGCGCCGCTCGTCCAGCGTCCCGACCGCGTCCTGCATGAACAGCGCATAGCTGCGATCCATCAGCGCGCGGGTTTCGGCAAACAGCGGCACGGAGTCGGGGAGCAGGGCAGCGGTTAAATCATCCCACGCTGACGCCGCTGCCCTAAAATGCACGCCGACCTCATGCAGCGCAGGCTGGTCGAGGATCACGGCAGCTTCGTCCAAGAAATCGGCGTAAATATGCCGCGCCGGGAGCAAAACGCACCGCCCAACTGTCTTTGGCTTTGCTGTCGCCGAGTAGTTTCGCCCATTTGAGATAGGCGTCAAAGCCGAAGCTGCTTTTCGCGCCGACCGGCGGCTCATTGACGAAAATGTCGATGCACGCCTTGATTCCGTCGCGCGCGGCGATCACCTGTGCTTCATCTGCGGTCAGCGGCGCGCGGGAACGATCCGCAAGGTTGACGACTCCGCCAGCCTCGTAGCCGTAGACGAGCACGGGCATGACCAACCAGTAGTTGGCGTCGGGCGGGAGCGCATTGTACGGCAGGCTCATCACGTCGAGCCAGACGATGGCGGGCTTGCCCTGCGCAAGTGCGTTGATCACGTTGGCGGCGGCTTTGCGTTCGTCGGTGCTGTGCTGGACGCGCATGGGGATCGCCAGCCGCTCGAAAACCGCCCCGGTTCTTCGTCGAACAGGTAGCGGGTGAGGAAATGCAGATGCGGCAGTTCACCCGTGTACTCGAACGAGAAGTAGCCCGCGCACAGCCCACCGTTGATCCCCATAAGCAGCGCTTCGGTGTAGGGCTTGCCGGTATGCGGAGCGGTCACGCCTTGATACGCCAGCGCATTGGTCAAGTAGCCGGTTGCCCACGCCAGCCCGTCGAAGTGGTGGTAGTTCGCCAATTCCGCCATGATCTCGCCTCTCCTGAATATGCCCTACAGCGTAAAGAGAAACGAGATCACGTGCTAGTCACTGTTTTTGCTACCTTATAGCAGACTTATCTATTAAACAGTTGGGGCGCGGCATGCCGCGTCCCGACAACCGACCACCTTTGTAGGGGCAAGGCATGGGGGCGTCTGCCTAAACTTCTGCCACTGCTGGAATAATCTCTCGCGCAAAGGTTTCAAGCGGGGTGATCTCAGCGACATCCGGCATATTGAAGATCACATGTGTAAAGCCCATCGCCGCCAGCGCCTTGACCCGGTTGATCAAGCTCTCCACCGTATCATCCCCGGAGAGATGCGCGGTGCAGAGGGCGGTTTTCTCGATGCTGTCGTAATCGCGTCCGAGGGTCTCACAGTGACCTTTGAGCGTGTCGAGTGATTTCTGCATGTTTTCAGTACCCACCCATTCCCCGATATTGCACGCATCGGCGTATTGAGCCACCATGCGCAGGGTTTTATTCGGACCTGTGCCGCCGATCATGATACGCGGATGCGGGTTTGAGAGTGGACGAGGGTTATTCGTGATCGCCGGAGCAGAGACATGTTTGCCCTCAAACGAGGTCTCATCACTCGCCCAGACTGCCTTCGCCAGCCGTAGATTATCCTCTAGCTGCTCAAAGCGCTCTGAGGTTGGCGGATAGGGGATACCAAAGCCGATGGCTTCTTCTTCGTACCACGCTGCGCCAATGCCGAGATAGGCGCGACCGCCGGAGAGAATATCGAGGGTATTGACCATCTTCAGCAGCACCGAGGGATGCCGGTAAATGACGCCCGTGACAAGGACGCCGAGATAGGCTTTCTCGGTGAGTCCGGCGAAATATCCAAGCGTGGTGTAGCTCTCCAACATCGGATCGCTGTAGGCTTCGCCGAACATCCCCTTGATCTGATAATAATGATCCATCACCCACAGGCTGTAAAAACCTGATGCCTCGGCTGTGGTGACGATTTCTTTCAGTTTGGGGCGGATTGCGGCGGTGCCGCCGGGATACTTGAAGGACGGAATTTGTAGTCCAATGCGCAAGATCGATCTCCTGTGAAATACGTCAGTTCCAATAGCCTATCACGAGTGGGAAGGGTTTTCACAGATTTCACAAAGTCTTATCAAACTCCTCAGTCAGTCCTGCTTTGTAGGGACGAGGCATGTATGCCTCGTCCTGTTTTGTCTTATTTCGGATACGGGTTTAGCGGTAAACCGCCCGCCAGACTTTCTCCGGTGTGAACGGCAGTTCGCGCAGATGCACGCCGAGCGCGTCGTAGATCGCCGACGAGAGTGCGGGCGCGACGCCATCCTTCGGGATTTCCGCGACCGCTTTCGCGCCGTAGGGTCCCGATGGCTCGTAGGTCTCCACGAAGATGGCTTCCAGCTCCGGCATTTCGGTCGAGCGGTAGATGTGGTACTGCGCGAAATCGGTCGCCAGCGAGTGACCCAGATCGTCGTAGACCATTTCCTCACAGTGCGCGTAACCGAGCGCCTGCACCATCCCGCCCTCGATTTGCCCGGCAGCGGTGATCGGGTTGATCGCCACGCCACAATCCACCGCCATGAGCAGACGATCCACTGTGACCTGCCCGGTCTGCGTATCGACGGTGACTTCTGCGAACTGCGCGGCGAATGGCGGCGGGCTGAGTTCGCTCATGTGGCTGGCAGTCGCCATGATCTGCTTCTGATCGACCTGATGCAGACTGTGCAGCGCAACGGTTTCCAGCGGGATCGAGCGCCCATCACGGTGAACAACTTTGCGATCTTCGAGTTCGAGATCGTCGGGCGAGCAGTTCAGCATATGCTTGGCGACGTGAGCGAGGATCTGCGCGCGAACTTCTTCCGACGCTTTCAACACCGCGCCGCCGCTGATATAGGTCGTGCTCGACGCATACGCGCCCGTGTCGAACGGCGTGAAGTCGGTATCCGACGCATACACGATGATGTCTTCGAGCGGCACGCCAAGCGTTTCGGCGGCGATCTGCGCCAGCACAGTATCCGCGCCCGTGCCGAGATCGGTCGCGCCGAACAGCAGATTAAACGAGCCATCGTCGTTTAGCTTGATCGATGCCGCGCCCATATCCAACCCGGCGATCCCCGTGCCGTGCATCGCCAGCGCCATGCCGATTCCTTTGCGCAGATGCGGTTTGCCGGGGACAGTCCGTTCGATCCCGCGCTTGTTGTACCAGTCCACCGCCCGCGTGCCGATGTCGATACATTCGGGCAGCGCGCACGTAGTCACGGTTTGCGGCTTACCTTCGCGCCCTTCGCCGAGCGCCACCGCCATGACCAGCGCGTCGCCCTGCTTGATCGCGTTCTTGCGCTTGAACTCGACTACGTCCAGTCCGAGCGCGGCAGCGATTTCTTCCATATGGACTTCGAGCGCGAACAATGCCTGTGGCGCGCCGTAACCGCGATATGCGCCGGGGGTCGGGATATTCGTATACACCACGTCGCAGGTGAACTTGCTGTACGGCGCGTTGTAGGTCGAAAGCCCGCGAAAACCACTGACCATTTGCACGGTCAAGCCATGTGTGCCATATGCGCCGGTGTTGGCGATGATATGCAGCTCCGCCGCGACGACGCGCCCGTCAGAATCGACGCCCGTTTTGAAGCGCAAAATCTGCGGGTGACGACTGCGCGCGCTGGTGAATTCCTGTTCGCGGGTGTATTCAAAGCGGACAGGGCGTCCGGTGGCGATGGTCAGATGCGCGCACAGGTCTTCGATCAGCATTTCCTGCTTGCCGCCGAAACCGCCACCGATGCGCGGTTTGGTCACGCGGATGCGCTTAACGGGCAAGCCGATCAACGGGGCGACCATGCGCCGCACATGGAAGGGGACTTGCGTGCTGGTACGGATGTTCATACGGTCGTCTTCGTCCCACCATGTGACCGTGACGTGCGGCTCGATGCTCGCCTGCTGCACTTGATGCACACGGTATTCACCCTCGAAGACGTGCGCTGCCTTTGCCCACTGCGCATCGGGGTCGCCGACATCGGCGTGAATCGAATGGACGATATTGCGCGTCCGGTCGTGGATGCCATCTACGTTCGGGTCGTCGTGGATGATCGGCGCGCCGGGCTGCATCGCCTCAACCGGATCGAAGACAGCGGGGAGGACTTCATACTCTACGTCGATCAGCTTGAGCGCTTCACGGGCGATCTCCGGCGTTTCGGCGGCGACTACAGCTACGCGATCCCCGACATGGCGCACTTTGTTATCCAAGCTGACCTGATCATATGGTTTGGGATTGGGATACGTCTGCCCGCCGGACGCGTAGTAGACGCGCGGCACATCCGCATAGGTCAGCACGGCATGGACGCCGGGGAGCGCGCGGGCGCGGCGAGCGTCGATGTGTGTGATGCGGGCGTGGGCGTGCGGCGAGGTCAGCAGGGCGGCGTGCAGCATCCCCGGCATTTCGATGTCGTCGGTGTAGACGGGTTTGCCTGCTGCCAGCTTGACCGCATCGACTTTCGGTTCGCTCTTGCCGACGGTTTTCAGCCGATCTACTTCCGGCGGCGTGATGATGATCGCGGCGCGCGTTTTGGTTTGCACTTCGCTCCCGCCGCCATCGCCGAACAGATCGGTCAGCGGGGAGTCGAACAAGCCCGGCGGCGCGGGGATCGCCCGCTGGAGCGGCTCGTAGGGCGGCACGTCTTCGCCGCGCATGACCGCCGCCGCGCGTAAAATCGCCTGCACAGGCTTGAGGTAGCCCGTCTCGCGATCCAGCACGCCGCTGATCGCCGCGCGGACTTGCTCTTCGGTCGGGTTGGGGTTCTTTTGCAGCAGGGTATAGGCGCATAAGATTTGCGCGGGCGTGTTATAGCCGGATTGGATCGCGCCCGTTTCGATGAACGCCTCTTGCAGCGGGTGTAAATTGCGCGACGAGCCGATGCCTTCGAGCGTGAGGATTGTGTGCCCGTCGGCTTGGGCGGCGAGCAGCGTCCCGGCGTTGACGGGGTCGCCGTCGAGCAGCACGGTGTCCGATCCGGTCAAGCCGTGCTCGTCGCCAAATTTGACGCTGTAGCAGCCGCTGCGGCGCAGTACGCGCAAAAGGCGCTCGTGCGGGGCAACGTCGAGCGTGCGTTTTTCATGGTTGAGGGTAACGGAGATTTGCATGATGTTCCTTAGAAAAGAGCTTTGATGATGAGCTTAAATCCCGGCAGCACGTCGCCGACGATCTGCGCGCCGGTTGGCGTGAACACATTCACCGTCCGCGACTCCGGGTTAACGAACGTTCGATTGCCGTCATTAATCGCTCGTCTGGCACGTGATGTCACTCAAAGCGGATTAGTTTCCCCTGCGCATCAAACTGATTCAGGAGATGCTGCATATCAGAGATGATCGTATCAATCGAATGAATCATGGACATAACGTCAAACCCTTGTCCTGAACTCTTTAGATTATACCGCCGTTCAACTGCGCCGAGCATCCGTGCAGAATGCGCTTGACGTACACGTGCCTCTTTCGCAGCGATAGCTAGTTGATCCCTACAGGCTGTCGAGTTCATCCTGATACTGATCCGCCGTCAAATTAATATCGTTCAGAATTCGGCGGATCAGCGGGCGCGGCAGATTATCGCCTTTCTGGTAAGGCACGGTCGTCGTTCCACCGTCATGATGGCGGTAGAAAATGTGCTTACCCTTCTGGCGTACCATTTTGAAGCCGAGTTTGAGGAGCAGTTTCTCCATCTGCTTGGCATTAGTGATCTTTGGTGTGCTCATTAATTGATGACAATCTGTCGGATACCGACGTATTGGGGTAGATCGGATGGGCTGCCTTCGTATTCCTCTAAACACAATTCGAGGACTTCTTTCAAGTTCACGTCGAGTTCATCGAGTGTCTCGCCATAGGTCTGCGCTCCCGGCAAACCCGGAAACATGCCGATATACGTTCGCGACTCGGCATCAAAGACAACATAAGCAGTATAAGTTCGCATCACGAGGCTCCTCGTATCTATTCTAGTATAGTGCCGTTCAACTGCTCGGAGCATTCGGTGAGCGCCCGCTCGACGCACACGCGTGCCATTTCGCGCCGGTATTCGATGCTGCCGAGATAATCGCCGACCGGTTCGACGGTCGCCGCGACGCTTTTGACCGCGCTGGCGATGTTCGCCGCATTCAGCGGATTGCCGATCAGCGAATCGAGCGTGAAGGCGATCACCGGTTCGGCGGACGCGCCGCACAGCGCTCCGAACATCGACTCGACCTCATTATCGTCGTTGAGGTAGACGTACACCGCCGCGTTGACAATCGGCGCGTCGGCGGGCGTGCGCGCTACGAACGCCGATCCGAGCGCTTGACGCTCCGGTACGGCGGGAATATCGACTGCCAGCAAGAACAGCTTGTCGAATTCTTCGGCATGGCTGAACAGGCTGGAAATCGGCGTCCAATCCTGCTGATCCTCGGTGCGCCACTGCACGCCGATGTCATGCGCGGTGATCGCTGCCAGCCATTCGCGCAGCAGCGGGTGACTGCGCTGGTGCAAACTCTCCAAGATCGAGATGTTGTTGCGCTGATTGAGCGGGAGCGCCCGCGTCAGCGCGCGGCGGAAGACTTCCGGCAGGTGATCCCATGTGAGAAGTTGTTCCAGTTTGACCGCCGCGCCGATGGTTGCGCCTTCCTCATCTACATCGAGGCGGTTGAGTTCGGGCACAGCCTGCACGTCGATTACGGTTTGTGCGGCGATGTCGAGCTGGTCGAGCGTCAGCGCGCCGCCCGCGATGATGACGCTGCCCGCCTCGAGCGACAGATCGAATGCCTCGTCGAGCGTGGTGGGGCGGTGATACTTGGATGGAGTCGCCATAGTGTGTCCTTTAGCGTGGATAAACCGCCAGTACGGCGGGAACAGGATCGAAAGAGTAGAGCAGGTAAGGCGATGGGGTGCTGACATAGAGCATGGTCGAGCCGCCACCGTCAAGGTTAACCGCCGTGATGAGATTCAGGTCGGTGGTTGGCAGGTAGGCGCTGAGATCGACCAACCGCATCCCCAGCAGCGAGGTCGTCACGAGGATCACGATTCGACCGTTCGCGTCCTGCCCGACAACCGTCCGCCGTGCCACGCGATCTCCTTGCGCCGTCGTGTACGCCTGCTGACCGTTCAGCACCAGCACCGGGAAGCCCTGCACCGCCTGTTCGAGCGCTTCGCCATAATACGGCTCACTGATCAGCGAACGCACGCGCGGGTAGCCGCCAACCACCTGAACCATGCCGCCGCGATCCACAAACGACTGCCCGTAGGTCACGCCGTCGGCGACCAGCAGTCCCAAGACATTGCGCGCGGTATCGAAGAAATTGGCGTTGATGAGCGCGACGACCCCCGGCAGCGTATCGCGCCATGACGGGAGCGTGAGCGGATCGCCGGGGCGGTAATGGGCGCGGAACGTGTACAGCGCGGGATCGATGCGCAGCGCGAATAACTGAGCGAAGGCATTGTCGCCACCGGGCGCATACATGCGCCGCTCCAAACCGGACGCCAGCGTATCCCAACCATTCGCGGCGGTTGTCGGGGGCGGGGTGGGGGGCGGCGGAATACCAAGACTGCAACCAGTGATCAAGGAGGCGGCTGT
>JACSRG010000065.1 GCA_014879865.1 Anaerolinea sp. | reverse complement strand
TCAGCCGACCGAGGATGCCGATCAGCGAGTACAGGCACATGCCGAGAATGGCGACGTACAGCGGGTAGAGCGTCGTGAACACCTTATCCATTGAAAACAGCAGATAGCCGTAGATCAGGTAGCCGAGGCAGCCCGCCCAGATCAGCGCGCCGCGCGTCGAGCCGCGCCACGTCTGAAGAATCGCCCAGACCATCAGCCCTGCCGCCAGCAAAGAGATCAGGTCTTGCGCCTGCGCCGCGACCCGGAAGCCGGGACTCGCGATCACGGCGTAAAAATCGGTGACGAAAAGCCCGCTGCCCGCCGCGACGATGGTCAAGATCGCCGCCAAACCGGAAAGGATGACATACGGAGTGAGTTCTTTGTGCGTGTACATGAGAAATGATGCTTTCGAGTTGAACCAAACACATGACTCAATACGCTGGAATGTGCGATGGGATACGAAATCCGCTTGATCAGGGGAAAAGGCTTATAATGGGGAGAGGTGTGAGAGGGGATTGAGTATGGCGGAGATGACTTTTGACGAAATCGTAATGCGGGCGCTTGAGCTAACGCCCGCCGAGCAGGAGCAGTTGATCGAGCGGCTGGCGGCGGCACTGGACGATCAAGCGGCGGAGGCAGACGAGTCCGAGGAGAATCGCCCGCTGACGGATGAGGAAGTCGCGGAATTGATGCGTCAAGAACCGTTAGCCCCCGCTGAGGTTATCGAACGCGGGCTTACGGGTGGTTGGGCGGACATGGGCATTACCGATGGCGCGGAATGGGTCAACGAGCGCAAGCGCAAACGCAAAGCTCGTCTAAAATGGTAAACGCGCTGCTCGATACTTCCATCCTCGTTGACCTGCTCCGTGACTATCCCGCCGCTTTGTCTTGGTATGCGCTGAAGACCGATTTAGGCATATCACGAATCGCATGGATGGAAGTTATCGAAGGTGTAGAAAGCCGACGCAAGCAATATGCTGCACTAAAACTGCTCAAGAGATTTGAAATCGTCGAGCTGACATCCGCCGATATGATTTGGGCGTCAGATCGACTGCTGCGATTCAGCCTCAGCCATAATGTCGATGCGTTTGACTGCTTGATTGCGTCGGCAAATTATCGCTTGGGTCTTACGCTTTTCACGCGCAATCTCAAGCACTTTACGCCGCTGATCGGGTCACTCGCGCAAGCACCGTACTGATCTAGGAGTGAGGAGCGCCCATGAACCAAGCCTACGATACGGACTTCGCCCGCGCCTACAACCTGCTGTGGGGCGACTTCGCGCAGAACGTCGCGCCGCGCATCTACGACTTCTACACACGCCAGCCTGACGCCGAGCGTACCCTGCTCGACGTGTGCTGCGGGACGGGTCAACTGGCGCGCTACTTCCTTGAGCGCGATTTCACCGTCACCGGCGTTGACCTCTCCGAACCAATGATCCTCCATGCACGCCAGAACACCGCCGCCTACCGCGAGCGCGCCGCCTTCATCGTCGCCGACGCGGCAGATTTCCGCATCGATGGGCAGGTCGGGCTGGCGGTCTCCACCTTCGACGCGCTCAATCACCTGCCGGACGCCGCCGCGCTGCGATCCTGCTTCGCCTGCGTCCATGCAGCGGTCAAACCGGGCGGCATGTTCATCTTTGACCTGAACACGCGCGCGGGCTTGTGGCGCTGGAACAGCATCAACGTCAACGATACGGCGGAGACGACGCTCATCTTTCGCGGCATCTACGACGGCGGCGACCGGGGCTACACGCGCATCACCGGCTATATCCGCGATGACGACGGGCGCTATTCCCGCTTCGAGGAAACCGCCTACAACGTAGTCTACGACCTCGCCGATGTTCACGCGCTGCTGGCGGAGACGGGTTGGCACTCAAGCTACTGCGCCCGCGCCGCCGATCTCGGCGCACCGCTGGACGATCCCGAAAAAGAAGGGCGCGCCTTTTTCGTCGCCACGCGTTGAGCCTCGAACCATTTTCGCGCGAATGAGGTATAGTCATGCGAGGAGAAAGGAATTTTCACCTATGCT
>JACSRG010000066.1 GCA_014879865.1 Anaerolinea sp. | reverse complement strand
GGCGGAAGTGGCGAAGCTGCTGTCCCTGCCAACCGATGCTGCCGTGCTGGATGGGCACCGCCTATTCGCGCCGCTCGCCGGGCTGGTTGAGGTGGACTTGTCCGAGTGGGTGACTTTTGCCCGCGCCCGCGATCTGGATCGGGGTGATGGGCTGGTGTTCGTTGGATCACCGCTGGAAGAGGAGGCGCTGTGACGAGTGTCCGCACATTCCTGATCGAACCGTTCGACATCATGCTGCACGCGACTGAAGAGGGCGTGGCGGCGCTGCAAGCCCGCTTCTCAACGTGGCTGCGCACGCTGTCTGGTGAGGCACGCTTCCTGTGCTGGCAGATGCCCGCCACGCTCGACGCTAAGATCGCCGCGCTCGATCAGGCAGAAATTCAGACCGACGATGAACAGCGGCGTGACCTGCTGATCGAGTACCGCCGCGAGTACGAGCGCATGAACGCCGGGGCGGAGTATCAGCGGGCGCTGTGCGGAATGGTGCTGTGGAATGACCAGAATCCGCGCGCGATTGCGGGCGGACTGTCATCCGCCTTCGATACTCCAGTGACCGAAGGCGCATTCCCGGCGCTGTTTGAGGGGCAGTACGAACTGCGGGATCGCCCGTTCTGGCATCTCGCGCCATCCGGTCGTCCCGGTGGTCGCCCGTATTGGGCGGTGCTGACCAGCTATGAATTCGCGCCAGCGACGTGGAATTTCTTCCGTCCGCTGCCGCCGCTCTTGCGACTCAACTTCCCGCTGGCGCTGGCGGTGGACATCCCGAAGACGTATGACCGCAACGCCGCCATCGATGCGATTGAGAGCATCATTCAGGCGTACCAGGTGCATCTGGCAGGCGTGCGCGGCGAGGACAGCCGCTCGGTGCAGCGCGTCGCCGACTGCCGTCGGGCGCTCGGGGAGATCAACAACGGCGATGCTCTGCATCTGGTGCAGGTCGCCGTTGCTGTTGCGGCGGACGATCTGGAGACGTTGAAAGAGCGCGTCGCAGCGGTGATCAATGAAACGCGGGCATGGTTCAGCCTGCGTCAGGAAGTCGGTGAACTGCTGTCGCGGGCGATTGAGTTCTTCACCGCGCATCGCACCAAGGACATCAACTTACCCACTACCACATGGCCGGTCACGTCACGCGAACTGGCGCTGATGCTTGCACCGCTCGGCTACCGCAAACTCTCGACAACGGACGGCATTCTGCGTGGCGAAGCCGTTGGTGGCGCGTATCCGGTCTTTCACAACTCATGGCGCGACAAACGCGCTACCCACGAAGTTTGGGTTGGGCAGAGCGGTTACGGCAAGACATTCGCGCTCAACTGCTACCTGACCCGCGAATACGCCGAAAACGGCATCTCGTTTGACTTTCTCGAACCAATGGGACACGGGCGGCACATCGCAGAAGCGTTCGGATTGCCGTGGTATGTCCTGAGCGCGAAAGCGACCAAGCTCAACCCACAGGACGTGATGTTCCCAACGCTGTTGGAGCAGGTGTCGCATACGACCCGACTTTACGAAACGGTTTTGGGGCGGCAACTTTCCGGCGGGCAGCGCGAAAACCTTGAAAGGGGTCTGCTCGGTGAAGCACTCGAAACGCTCTATCGCGGTTTTCCCGATTTGAGCCGCGTTTCGCCCGATCTCGCCCCAACGTGCGAGACGGTATGCGATCTGCTGGGGAGTCTGGGTGATAAGCCCGCCATGCAAGCCATCGCCCGCGATCTTGCTGACGAGATCGCCGGGTTGTGTACTGGATCGGGGCCGTGGTCAACCTTCCTGAACGGAACGACGAATGTCGATCTGACGCGCGGCGGGCGCGACTGGATCAGCCCGCGTGTTTTCTCGTTCCACGAATTGGAAGGCGATCCTATCCTGCAAGCGCTGGCGTACACGCAGGTGTTGAGCGCTATCCGCCGTGACAGCCTGATCGACGAGCAGCCGCGCATCATCGCCGTTGATGAGGTCTACCGCCTGATGCGCCATCCGTCGCTGCTGGATTTCCTGATTGAGGCTGCGAAGACCTTC
>JACSRG010000067.1 GCA_014879865.1 Anaerolinea sp. | reverse complement strand
AGACTCGTGTTTGCGCCTTCCCCCGAATTCGGGGGAAGGTTGGGAAGGGGGTTTCGTTATCTTGGTGCCCCTACGGGTGGTAGTGTGAATTACCCCGCATGGATCGCCGCCGCGAGTTCATCCGGGGTCGGGGCGTAATTACCCACCCGCCGCACGACGATCCCGCTGGCGTAGTTCGCCAGCAGCGCCGCATCGACCAGTGACGCACCCGCCGCGTATGCCAGCGTCAGCACGGCGATGGACGTATCCCCCGCGCCGACCGTGTCATACACGTCGGTGATCGCCGGGGCGGGACAGTGATAGACCATGCCATCCGGCGTGCCGACCGTCGCGCCGTCGCCCCCGCGCGTGATCACCATGCCCGCGCTCAAGTTGAGCGCCGCGCGCAGGTCGCGGGCGGCGAAAGCGAACTCCTCGTGCGTCTGCAATTCGCGCCGGAGATATGCCCGCGCGTCGTCGGCGTTGCACTTGACCAAACCGAAGTTCGAATATTTATCAAAATTACCCTGTGCATCTGCCGCAAGCAGCGCCGAGCCGTTCGCAGCGGCGCGCACCGCTTCGATCAGCGACGGGGTGATCACGCCGCCGTCGTAGTCGGAGAACAGCAGCGCGTTCGCGGACGGCAGGTGCGCCGTGATCGCCGTGACCAGCGCCCGTTCGATCTCCGCGCTGATCGGTTCGCGCGACAATTTGTCCAAGCGCGCCACCTGCTGCGGGAAGCGCAGCCCCATGTGCGCCATGACCCGCGTCTTGATCGTCGTCGGGCGCGTTGAATCAGGCACGATCCCGCTCACGTCGATGCCGCGCGCGGTCAGCGTGGAGCGCAGCGCGTCAGCTTCGCTGTCCGTCCCGACCACGCCGACTTGCAGCGCCATGCTGCCCAACGCCGCGATGTTCGCCGCCGGGTTCGCCGCGCCGCCCGCGATCCACTGGCGCGACTCGAATTCCAGCACGGGGATCGGCGCTTCGCGGCTCATGCGCATGGCGCGCCCGGTCACGTATTCGTCCAGAATCACATCCCCGACGACGAGGATGCGCAGTCCCGCCAAGCGCGGGATGAGAGCTTTTAAATCAGCCATGTGAGCCTCGCAGCAGCACCGCCATGACGAACAGCGGCAGACGCAGCATCCGCCGGATGCGCCACGGCTGCAAATACAGGCGATACAGCCATTCCAAGCCGAGCTTTTGCCAGCGCAGCGGCGCGCGCGGAATCACCCCGGCGACGAAATCGAGCGACCCGCCGATGCCCATCGCCATGCTGACGTTCAGGCGCGGCGCGTTGCGGGCGATCCACTTGTCCTGTTCCGGCGCGCCATACGCCACCAGCAGAATATCCGCGCCGCTGGCGTTGATCAGCTCGACTTGCGCGTCTTCGTCTTCCGGCTTGGGACTGCCCGCGTACACCCCGACGATCTGCACACCGGGGAAGCGGTCACGCAGCACGGCGGCGGCTTTATCCGCGACACCTTCCGCCGCGCCGAGCAGGAACAAGCGCCATCCGCGACTCGCCGCCTCCTGCGCGATGCGCGGCACACCGTCCGAGCCGGTCACGCGCTCGCGGATCGGCTTGCCGAGCCGCCGTGACGCCCACAGCAAGCCGACGCCGTCCGGCACGGTGAGATCGACGCGGCTTAAAATGTTGCGGAAGTTGACATCCTTTTGCGCGATCATCAGCATTTCCGGGTTGACCGTGCAGACGTGATGCAGGCGATCTTTTTCTTTCACCCACCATGCGATCTGCACCATCCATTCGTCGTTGGTGATGCGGCTGACCGGAATGCCGAGGATGTGCAGCGAGTCACGACGCCACACCGTCCAAGCGGAGCTTGGCTCCCTCCCCGAATTTGAGGAGGGCAGAAAGATGTCGGCTGATTCGTGATCTGCTGTCTGACCGACCATGTTCGCAGAGAGGGAACTCAAAGAATTTTCGTCTCGCACCCCAGTGTGCAGATTGGATGGAACGGTTGCAGGCTGCGAGTCTGGCGGTCTCCCCTCCCGTCCAAGCGAAGCTTGGC
>JACSRG010000068.1 GCA_014879865.1 Anaerolinea sp. | reverse complement strand
CGCCTGTTCGATGGGCAGAGAGGGTTCGGTGCGCAGGTAGAGCGGTTGAATCGCGGCATCGCCGGTGGCGGTTAGGACGAATGCTTCGGTTTCGCCGAGCCGGAAGGTGCTGCCCCAGTTCGGCGGCGCGATGCTCTTGCCGTTGAGTGCATACATGCGCGGTACGCCTGCGCGGATGACCTCGACCGGGAAGAACTCGGCGTCGATTTCGCCTTCCCACGCGCCGATAGCCCGCAGCACCTCGCGGCGCATTTTGCCATCCAGATGCAGCACTACACGCTTGCCGCCGACGAGGTCTTGCGGCAGGATGCGCGCCAGCAGCGCGTCCGGCACCGGTTCGCCGTCGGGGACACGCTCGGTAGCGATCACATAGCCCATGAACGCGCCGTCTTTCTTGTAGACGCGGCTCACGCCGGTCATGTGCGGCACGTCTTTCTTGGTATGCTCGATCAGGCTCAAGCCGACGACCCGATCCGCATAAGGAAGCGATTCTTCGAGCAGGTAGGGGATGCCGCCCGCGCGTGCCATCATGCCCATGATGACGTTGTTCATGGCGGCAGGGTTGTTCATGGTCGATTCGTGGATCAGGAGCGTGGGCAGCCCGCGTCCGACCGTCTGCATCCTCGTGTTGCGATCATCGACCGCTTCTTCCTCGGACGAGTCGAGTTCGTCCGGCAGGAATGCCAGCGCGAGATCATGCGGCTCTTTGATGAGCAGGCGCACAGCGCTTTCGAGGTTCGCCTGCGAGATGACGCGCATGTTGCGTTCGCGCACGATGTCGATCTTGAGCTTGAAATCCCGTTCCAATGCGCGGCGCAGCGCCTCGGTGAAGTCGCGGATGTCTGCCAGCGTGTTGAGGATCACCACGCGCAGCGGCTTGTCGGCTGCGGGGAGTTCGTGCGCGCCCGCCGCGACGAAATCCTGCGCGATACGTGCCGGATCAAAGGGACGGGATTTTCCGCTCCCGTATGCCAGCGTGAACTTCGGCATTCCCCCGGTGAACAGCGCTGCATGGTTCTGTGTACTGTAGGCGTTGCTGATCAGGTTATGGTCTTTGAGCACATCCGAGATGATCTTGACCATTTGCGCGTGGAGCGGCGGGTTCAGGTGGAGCGCCTTCTCCATCTGCGCCTTGTTGATCTCAAACTTGGAAATGTCGCGCAGCCGGATCACCAGATCGAGCGCATCGGTCACGTAGTCGAATTCGCGCGTATCGACCAGCACCCGCGCCACCCAGTGATCGCCCGGTGCGCGTTCGATCAATTCACGCATTTCGGCGCGTTCTGTCAATTTGAGCAGCCGCTCGCGCTGTTCATCGACCGTGCCGACGACCTTGACGATCTCGCCCTGTACATTCGCCCACTTGTCCGCCACGTACAAGCCAATCATGTCGGTCGGCTTCTCCAGTGTAGTGACGTATGCCTGAAGATCAGGTTCGTAGAGCAGGCGTGAGACGACCGTGATGGAGAGGGCAGGTTGGTTGTCCACCGTCCATGTGCGGATGCGATATTCGCGCTGCGTGCGGGTGTTCTTGATCCCGAAAGCGGTCTTCGCCAGCGCTTCGATTAAAGTGTCTTCGAGCCGTGTAAGGGGTCCGCGCGCGACGAAATCGGCGTGAAATACCCGATCGGCAGGTTCCGTCTCCTGACCATCAGGAGCAGGACCATGACCCCCCAGCAGATTTCACTCGTCGAAGAGAGCTTCCGTGCCGTCTTCCCGATCCGCGACGCAGCCGCCGCGATCTTCTATCGCCGTCTCTTCGCGCTCGACCCGGGCCTGCGCCCGCTGTTCGCGCGGTCGGACATGGCCGAACAGGGCAAGAAGCTGATGGCCAGCCTCGCCTTCGTCGTCGGCGGGCTGAGGAACGCGCAGACACTGGTCCCGGCGGTCGAGGCGCTGGCGCGCCGGCACGTCGGCTACGGCGTGGAGACGGGGCACTATCGCACGGTCGGCACGGCCCTCACCAACAACGGCGGCGCCATGGTCAACGAGAACGGCGCCGCGCCCGCCATCGACCG
>JACSRG010000069.1 GCA_014879865.1 Anaerolinea sp. | reverse complement strand
CAGTTTCCACGTCTCGCCGATGCTGCAATGCTGCTTGATGAATTGATCTCATCACGCTATCCGAATTCACTCCAACCTATCGTCGCCGCACACGCTGAAGCTTCCATTCCATTCAATTTGGGCAAGAAGGTTCTTGAACGCTTGGCACGGGATTTAACAGCGGAAACGAAAAAATGACGCAAGTCTTTCATGTTGGGAAAAATAGACTAAGCACACCCGTTGGACGATGGGCGAGTGTCGGACCGTACTATGCTATGTTCCCTATCCCGTTTGCATTCGAGATTGTCGAGCAGAATTGCCCCATCGGTGGCGCTGTTCTCGATCCGTTTGCGGGACGCGGATCCAGCATTTACGCAGCAGTCACCACCGGACGCTATGGTTGTGGTATCGAGATCAATGAAGTGGGATGGCTGTATGGCAAAGCTAAACTAGAGACGGCCTCAGAAGAGGCGGTCTTGAATCGTAACGAAGAGATCAGCCGACAGTCTCGTGGCATTCGAACTTCCGAAATCAATGAGTTGCCAGAATTTTTTCACTATTGTTTCACACCAAGAGTATTGCGCTACCTGCTTGCGGCGCGAAAGTGGTTGCACTGGAAAGACGATGCCGCAGACTCCACATTGATGGCAATTATTCTCGTCTATTTGCATGGCGCAAAAGAAAAATCCTTCTCGAATCAGACGCGGCAGGGGAAGGCGATGGCTCCCGATTACTCGGTGAGGTGGTGGAAGGAGCACGATTCGACCCCGCCCGACGTTCAACCACTTCGATTTATGCGCCAGCGCATACGTTGGCGGTATGCTAAAGGGCTACCGATACTCCACGAAGGCGAAGTTCGCTTCGGAGACAGCGTTTCGGAACTCGATATAATTAAGCGTGATGTTGATGCTGGGGCGATACCGCAGTTTGATCTGCTCTTCACCTCACCGCCGTACTACAACGTAACTAGCTATCACTATGATCAATGGCTTCGACTCTGGATGTTAGGGCATAATCCGCGTCCATCCAAAACAGGTGGTGACTGGCAGGATGGGTTCTGGTCACAGGCGGAATATCGTGAGCTTTTGACGACTGTGTTTACGAAGTGTGCAGCCGTTATGACACCGGATGCCTGTGTATTGGTTCGGACGGATGCGCGAACGTTCACGCGCGATGTAACAACCGAGATCCTTTGTGCAACATTCCCCGACAAAGAATTAACGACCATCGTGAGTCCACTCAATAAAGGCAGTCAAACTGCCCTATTCGGTGACAAATCACAGAAACCGGGCGAGATCGATCTCCTTCTGAAACCCCGGTGAGTTCCATCAATTCACATTTTAAGCGCATACCGTACACGTATGCAGTTGCCCCTGCCTCGCAGCAGGGGCGCATCGCGAACGCGATGCCGACCAACCCCGCCGCAATGCAACCGTCGCAGACGGGCGCATTGGAGGCTGCCGACCGTGTGTTCAGCGTAGCTGAATCATCGGCGGGGTTGGGCGCGAGTTAAAAACTCGCCACCTCATGCGCCGGTGGAGGCTGATGTGCGCCTCTACGTGGCGCACCCACGCCGCACCATGCGGTGCGGCGTGGAATGTGGTCGGGCATGTGCCCGACCACCGGGCGCACCCCTTCGGCGTGCGTCCGAACAGCTAACATACGCCGTTTCTGCATTGCAGCGCGTGACCCGGAATCCTCCATCCTGACTCTGTACGATTCCCAACCCCAAACCGGAATCGTACAGCCTTTCAGCGCCGCCACTTTGCCACAATCAGGGAAGCACATAGTGTGGAGCATTCCCGATGGCGACTAAGACCGTCCGCCGCAGTATCAGCATGACCCCAGAAATGCGCGACCTGCTGGCACAGATCACCGCCAAACATGGACGCGAAGTTAGCGAGAGCGACATCATCCGCGATGCCATCCGTCACTACCTCGATCAGCAGGCGGATGTGGTTGGCAGCCGCCGTCACTTCCAGCGCTCACTGCAAGCCCGGCTCGACCGTTTGGAAAGCACACTCACCTTCCAGATGCTCATGCTCACGTT
>JACSRG010000857.1 GCA_014879865.1 Anaerolinea sp. | reverse complement strand
AGATCGTTCAAGCTGTCGAAATAGACAAAAGGTAAGCTGTTCGCTGCGTTCATGGGTTCTCCTTACGTCTCGTGCTGCACGTACCATGCAATTGCACGAGCCATCGTTTGTGGTTCAGTCTGGTAGGTAAAAGTCGTTCGCAGCAGCCCATCAGGATCGATGAGATAGGAGCGCGTCGAATGATCGATGGTGTAGAGCATCTGCGAACCCGTTGTGAGATTGCGTCGGTAGTAGAAGCCGTAATCCGGCTGGATGCGTGCTAACGTTTCATCATCTCCCGCAAAACCAACGAACGCAGGGTCAAAGTTGTCCAGATACGTGCGGAGCATCTCCGGCGTATCCCGCGCGCCATCTACGCTAAGGTATACAAACGTGACCTGCTCGGCAGCATCGCTCAACAGCGCCTTGACCCGACGGTATTCCGCCAGTGTGGTCGGGCAGAAATCCGGGCAGTGCATGTAGCCGATGAATAACACCCGCCACTGACCATTCAGGTCACTGAAACTCATAGGTTCACCCGTGCTGCTCGGCAGGGTGAAATCCTGAACCCGAACCGGCGGGTCAACCACATCACCGAGATACACATCAGGGGTTGGCACGTCGCGCAATGCCTCGACTGTGGGCGTGCTGATCGCCGTGCGGGAAGTCACTCCACGCGGTGACGAAGCGCATCCACTCACGAGGGCAACCACAATCACAAGTAGGCTGATACAACGCATAGGCTGTTCCTCCTTTCTTAATCCAAACGAGATTCAGCAGAGGAGATGGATAAAGGTTTGATGCGCGGAAAGAGATGGAACAGGAAGACGAATCCCGCGCACAACAACGCCACACGTCCCATCAGTTGGAGCGGAAGTGTGCCGCCCCACTGACCCGCCGCGTTGAGCAGCGTTCCCAAGTTGAGCAGCACACAAGCAAGTTCGGCGAGAAAGACACGTCCGTAACGGGGTGTTTTTGAAAAACGCGGCGCGATCCAGAACGCCACGCCCATGATCAACTGCATCATCCAGCCGAAGATGAGCAGTTCGACGTGCACGGGCAGTAAACGCCAGATGCTCCCTGCAAAGGGAACGCCTTTGTTGAACAACAGCAGTCCGCCGAAGAGAAAGCCCACGCCCAAGTAAAGCAGGGCGGCGCGGATCATGAGGACGCTCAAACGTGGCATCGGCTAGCGCTCCTTCACCCGTCCCCATGTGTTGGCGATGAACAACCAGCCCGCCGTCACCTGCAAGACGGCGGATACCGCCAGCAGCGCGCCGCTGAACGAACCCGGTTGCAGGGCATGCAGTGGTTCGCCGACAGCCCGCAGAATCAAGCCGAGATTGAGCAGGGCGAAGACGATCCAGCCGAGACGGATGCTGCCGCGCGGCTGGTCTTTCGACCGCTTGGGGAACATCCAGTATGCCACGCCGATGATAAGCTGCGTGATCCAGCCGACGATCAACAGGTGCAAGTAAACCGGACGCAGCGCTGGCGACAATTGGAACTGCGGTTGGGCGGCGACCAGCACGCCTAACACAAGGGCAGCCGCGAAATGCAGCAGTCCCGCTTTGATGTAGGCACGCGCGAGCAGCGGCATGGTGACTCTCTTTCATCACTTCGGGGAGGACTAGTGTCCCGACGACTCGGAGAGCGTATCCCCGTGAAAAATCGCCGGTTGATCCTCGCCTTCGACGATTAAGTACGCGGCGAGTCCCCGCTCTAGGCGGCTGAGCGAATGATCGACGAGGATGTAGCGCCCCGGTACATCGACGGTGAACTCGACTATCGTCGCGCCGCCCGTCGGCACGAGCGTCGTCTGCACGTTGGTGAGCGGTTCGCTGGTGATCGACGCATTCTCATACACGCGGTCGAAGATTTCGCCGATGACGTGGAACGACGACGTGTAATTCGGTCCACCAACGCCGAAGTAGATGCGCACGGTTTCGCCGACGTTGGCGCGCAGCGCGTTCTCATCGCTCGTCAAGCCCCCGACCGCGCCGTTGAACACGAGGTAATCGGCGTCCTCATGGCTCATGTGCGCGGCGCTGAAGGGC
>JACSRG010000295.1 GCA_014879865.1 Anaerolinea sp. | reverse complement strand
GAATTCGGCGCGACGCACGCGGTGATCCACAGCCCGTTCCTGTGGTTTGGGTCGCCGCTGGTGTATTTCGCGCCGGAAATCTCCCGTGCATATGTGCGCGACGGCGTCCATGCTGTGCTTGAGCCGCTGCTTCCGCTTGCCGAAAGCCTGAACCAGACGTTCGTGATCGAGACGATTGCCGACGCCAACCCGCGCGCGCTGGTCGAACTGGTCAAGTCGTTCGACTCGCCGCGTGTCCGGTTGAGCATCGACACGGGGCATGTGTTCATCATGGAACGCACGGGCGGCGCGCCGCCGGATCAGTGGGTGCTTGATGCGGACGAATTGCTCGGACACATTCACTTTCAAGACAATGATGCGCACGCGGATCGCCATTGGGGCATCGGCGACGGGCGCATCAACTGGCGGGCGTTCTTCAAGGCACTGCACGCAACCGGTGCGAGTCCCCGCATGATTCTGGAACTGCTCGATGTGAACGACATCCTGCCGTCGATGCGCTACCTGACCGAACAAGGCTTAGCGCGCTAGACCAACAAGCTTATTGTCGCTCTGAAATGTTTTGCCGTAGAATTGCGTAGATGCCGATGCACGCGCTACGAGGTTCAACGATGCAAGTGGTAATTCTATGCGGCGGTCAGGGGACGCGCCTGCGCGAGGAGACCGAGTTTCGCCCCAAGCCGATGGTGGAGATCGGCGGCTACCCGATCCTGTGGCACATCATGATGTCGTATATCCACTATGGCTATTCCGACTTCATCCTGTGCTTGGGTTATCGTGGCAACCTGATCAAAGAGTACTTCCTCGATTATGAGGCGATGAACAACGACTTCACTATCCACATCGGTAATGGCAGCAAGAGCATTGAGCTTCACGGCGCGTACCAGAAGCAGGACTTCCGCGTGACGCTGGCGAACACGGGACTCGACACGATGACCGGGGCGCGCGTCAAGCAGATCGAGCATTACATCACGGGCGATTCGTTCATGCTCACTTACGGCGATGGTCTGAGCGACATCAACCTCCGGTCGCTGACGGAGTTTCATCAAACGCATGGGCGCATCGCTACCGTGAGCGCCGTCAACCCCGCCTCGCGTTTCGGCGTATTGGAGATGGGCGGCGATCAGCAGGTCAAGCGCTTCATCGAGAAGCCGAAGAGCGAAACGCGCACGAGCGCGGGCTTTTTTGTGCTTAACAGGCGCGTGTTTGACTATATCAGTCTCGATCCGGGCTGCACCTTCGAGCGCGAACCGCTCGAACAGCTCGCGCTGGACGATCAATTGGCAGCTTACCAGCATGACGGCTTCTTCTACGCGATGGATACCTACCGCGAATACCTGTATCTGAACGATCTGTGGAGCAGCGGTGCTGCGCCATGGGCGGTGTGGGACGGTCAGAAGAGGGCAGCCAGTGGTGGATAACGGATTCTGGTTAGACCGTCCGACGCTCGTCACCGGGGCGACGGGCTTGGTCGGCTCATGGTTGGTCAAACGGCTGATCGCTGCCGGGGCGGATGTCGTCTGCCTTGTGCGTGATTGGATTCCCACGAGCGAACTCGTACGCAGCAGCGCGATAGAGCAAGTCAAAGTGGTGCGCGGGGACGTGCGCGATCAAGCTTTGTTGGAGCGCGTGCTCGGCGAGTACGAGATCAACACCGTCTTTCACCTCGCCGCGCAGACCATCGTCACCGTCGCCAACCGCAACCCGATCTCGACGTTTGAAACTAACATACAAGGTACGTGGGCGCTGCTCGAAGCCTGCCACCGCAGTCCGAAAGTTCAACAGATCGTCGTCGCGTCGTCCGACAAGGCATACGGCGATCAGCCTGTCTTGCCTTACGCCGAATCGACCCCGCTGCAAGGGGCACATCCCTATGATGTGAGCAAATCGTGCGCCGATCTGATCGCCCGCTCGTATGCGCTCACGTACGGTCTGCCTGTGACCATCACCCGCTGCGGCAATTTCTTTGGCGGCGGTGATCTCAACTGGAATCGTATCATTCCCGGCACGATCCGCTCGATTGTGCGCGGACAGCCGCCGATTATCCGCTCGGACGGCAAATACGTTCGCGATTACTTCTATGTGGAAGATGGCGCGGATGCCTATATGCTGCTGGCGGAAAAGCTGGCGTCTGACCGGGCGCTGGTGGGCGAAGCCTTCAACTTTTCGTATGAATGTCCGCTGACCGTGCTCGACATCGTGACGCATCTGCTCCGGCTGATGCGCTGCGATTTCGCGCCGGAAATTCGCAACGAGGTCAGCAACGAAATTCACAGCCAGTACTTGGACGCGGACAAAGCGCGCTCGCTGCTTGGCTGGCAGCCGCTCTACGCGTTGGAACAAGGGTTGGACGCGACCATCCGCTGGTATGAACAGTATTTTGCAGCCCAATAACGGAGCACTGCCGTGACTGATCGCTCTCACGAACTGCGCGAGCAGATTCTCGCCCTCGTGCGCGACTACTATGCCGAACGCTTTGCGGGCGAAGCCGATCACTTTGAACCGGGCGTGTCGCCTGTACGCTACGCGGGGCGCGTGTTCGACGCCGCCGAAATGACCGCGCTGGTCGATTCGGCGCTCGATTTCTGGCTGACGACCGGACGCTTTGCCGACCAATTCGAGCGGCAGTTGGAGCAGTGGTTCGGCTTGCGTTTCGCGCTGCTCGTCAATTCCGGCTCGTCCGCGAATCTGGTGGCGCTGTCCGCGCTGACCTCGCCCAAGCTCGGCGAACGGCGGCTCAAGCCGGGCGACGAGGTGATCACCGTCGCGGCAGGCTTCCCGACGACGATCAATCCGATCATCCAGAACGGACTCGTCCCCGTGTTCGTGGATGTCACCCTGCCGACCTACAACCTCGACGTGACGCAGCTCGACGCCGCCTTGAGCGAACGGACACGCGCGATCATGGTCGCGCACACGCTCGGCAACCCGTTCGATCTGGCGGCGGTGACGGCATTCGCGAAGCAGCATAATCTGTGGTTGGTCGAGGACTGCTGCGACGCGCTCGGCGCGACCTACGACGGTCAGCATGTCGGCACATTCGGCGATGTGGCGGCGGTCAGCTTCTACCCGGCACATCACATCACGACGGGCGAGGGTGGCGCGGTGCTGACGGACTCGCCGCAGTTGAAAATCCTGCTCGAGTCTTTCCGTGACTGGGGGCGGGACTGCTACTGCGCCCCCGGCAAAGACAACACCTGCAACAAGCGCTTCGAATGGCAGTTAGGCGAACTACCCTTCGGCTACGATCACAAATACATCTACTCGCACATCGGCTACAACCTCAAGATGACCGATATGCAGGCGGCGATTGGCACGGCGCAGATGGACAAGCTGCCGGACTTTGTCGCGGCGCGGCGGCGTAACTTCGCGCGGCTGTACACGGCGCTGCGCCCGCTCGAAAATGTGTTTATTTTGCCGGAAGCGACTCCCCGCTCGAACCCAAGCTGGTTCGGCTTCCCGCTTGGTGTGCGAGAAGACGCGCCAATCTCGCGGGATGCGCTCGTGCGCTACTTGAACGAGCGCAAGATCGCCACGCGGCTGCTGTTCGGCGGGAATCTGCTGCGCCAGCCCGCTTACCGGGACATTCAGCATCGGGTGATCGGGACGCTGCCCAACGCCGACTTCATCATGAATTCGGTCTTGTGGATCGGCGTGTACCCCGGTTTGACCGACCCCATGCTCGACTACATGATCGAGTCGCTGTTCGCCGCCGTGCGGGAATTGACCCCGTGATGCACCCGCTGATCGCACAGGACATCGAACGGGTGGCGGCGGCAGTCGGTGAGCGGCTCTACGCGCTGCAAGGCAAGCGCCTGCTGCTGACCGGGGCAGGTGGCTATCTTGCCAGTTATCTCGCCGAGACGATCCTCTGGGCGAATGATCACCTGTTTGCGACGCCGTGTAGGCTGCTGGCGCTCGTGCGTCAGCCGGTGACGCCGGACGGGCGCTTGGGACATTTGCTCGGACGCTCCGATGTCGAATGGATCATCGGCGACGCCGCGCAGCCACAGCCGATCACGGGCAATGTGCATTTCATTGTTCACGCAGCCAGCAAAGCGTCACCGCGTGCGTACTTAAACGCGCCGCTCGATACGATGAACACCAATGTCGAGGGGACGCGCTGGCTGCTCGAACTGGCGCGTGAACGTGACGCCGAGAGCTTCCTCTACTTCAGCAGCGGCGAGATTTACGGCGATGCGACACTTGTCCCCACGCCGGAGACGTACCCCGGCAGCGCTGATCCGCTCCACCCGCGCGCCTGCTATACCGAGTCGAAGCGCTACGCCGAAGCCTTGATCGGCGCGTATCACCGCGAGTATGGCATCCGCGCCAAGATTGTGCGCCCGTTTCACGTCTATGGTCCCGGTTTGCGCTTGGACGATGGGCGCGTGATGGCGGATTTTCTGCGCAGTCGGTTGGAGAACCAGCCGATCCACCTGCTGAGCGATGGCAGCGGCGAACGTGCCTTCTGCTATCTCGCCGATGCGACGATAGGCTTCTGGAGCGCGCTCCTGAGTGACCATCACGGCGAAGCGTTCAATATTGGCGACGACCGCGAACTAATTTCGATTCGCAAGCTGGCGGAGATGCTCGCACGGCTGTATGAACCTGTGCTGGAAACCCATTTCGCCGATCAACTGCCGGAACATCTGCGTGGGACGCCGGGGCGCACTTGCCCGGACATGACCAAAGCACTGCATTTGCTCGGCTATGCGCCGCAAACCGATTTACGCGAGGGGGTGAGGCGCACCCTAGACTGGTATCGAAGCCTATGACCCGCTGCCGAATCTGTGCCAGCACGAACCTGATCACCGCCGCGCACTATGACGCGCTCCCGGTCGCCGGGACCTATGTCACTGCTGCGGAGTTCGGCACCGAGCCGCTCCTGCCGCTGACCGCCGTCTACTGCGCCGACTGCGGCTTACTCCAACTGGTCGAAGTGCTGCCCGACGAGGTTTACCGCCAGTATCGCTATGTTGGCACGGTGTCGGCGAGCTACCGCACTCACCTTGAGCGGAGCGCGCAAACACTGGTCGATGACTGGGGCGTGCGCGGTCAGCGCGTGGTCGAGATCGGCTGCGCGGATGGCTATTTCCTGCGTCAGATGCGCGAACGCGGCGGCAATCAGGTCTTCGGCTACGAACCCGCCGACCAAGCGCGGGCGATCTGCGTAAACGAGAATCACATTCCGGCGACCGGATCATTCTTCGCGGCGGAGACGCTGAGCGAATGCCCGCTGTTCCCCGCCGACGCGATCCTGTTCCGCCATGTGCTGGAACACATCGACGATCTGAACGGCTTCATGGCGGCGGTCAGCGGCGCGCTCACCCCGACCGGGATCGTCGTGATCGAAGTGCCGGACTTGGGGTCGATTCTGCGTCAGTCGCTCTATTTCCACTTCTATCACGAGCATCTCTCGTATTTCGCGCTCGGCAGTTTGGAACGCCTGCTGGCGCGGCACGGCTTGATCGTCGCCGACAGCGGGATCGTGGATATTCACAGCGGGTCGCTGTACGTGATCTGCCGCAAAGGTCAGGCGCAAGCCTTCACGGATGCGCCAGCGCTGGCAGACGTGCGGCAGTTTTTCGATGCAGTCAGCGATTACGCGGCGGGTTTACGGTCGTTCGTGGGGGATCAACGCGCGGCGGGACTGCGCATCGCGGGCTATGGCGCGGCGCACCGGAGCGTCGTCGCGCTGAGTCTGGCGCGGCTTGAGGGGATTGACTACTTGGTGGACAAGAACCCGCATCTGCATGGGCTGTACACGCCGGGGTCGCACCTGCCGATATACCCGCCCGAACGCCTGCGTGTCGATCAACCGGACGCGCTGATCTTGTTCGCGTCGTCGTTCGAGGATGAGATCATGCGCGAACAGCGTGATCAGTATCACGGGCGCTTCATCTCGATCCTGCCAACGCCGAGGTTTGTGCCGTGACGGATTACCAAGCCTTTGCCAACCGCGTCCGGCGGCATATCCTGTACATGACGCACCGCACGCGCGCGTCCCACATCGGGACGGCGTTCTCGATTGTGGATATGTTGGCGGTGTTATACGGCGGCGTCCTCAAGATCGACCCGGCGAACCCGACCGATCCGGCGCGAGATCGACTGCTGCTGAGCAAAGGTCACGGCGGCGTCGCGCTCTATACGACGCTGGCGGAAGCGGGCTTTTTCCCGCTCGACTGGTTGGATACGTTTTGCCAGAACGGGTCGCGCTTGTCCGGGCACATCACGCATCACGGTGTTCCCGGCGTGGAAATGTCCTCCGGTTCGCTTGGTCACGGGCTGTCGATGGGCTGCGGCATGGCGCTGGCGGGACGGGGTCGCTGTCGCGCCTTCGTGATCCTGAGTGACGGCGAATGCGACGAGGGATCGGTCTGGGAAGCAGCACTGTTCGCCGGACATCACCGCCTCGATAACCTGATCGCCATCGTCGATTACAACAAAATCCAGAGCTTCGGCACGGTGCGCGAGGTGCTTGATCTTGAACCATTCGCCGACAAGTGGCGGGCGTTCAACTGGCAGGTGCGCGAGATCGATGGGCATGATTACGCGCAGATCGAAGCCGCGCTGACAGATGTGCCGCTCATGGTCGGGCGTCCCACCTTGATTCTCGCGCACACGATCAAGGGGAAAGGCGTCAGCTTCATGGAGAATCAACTGGCGTGGCATTACAAATCGGTCGATCAGGCGCAGTTGGCGCAGGCGCTCGCCGAACTGGGGTTTGACGCATGAGAACCGCCTTCGCCGACACGATCTTCGAGATCGCCGCCGAAAACCCGGACGTGTATTTACTGACGGGCGATCTTGGCTTCTCGGTGCTGGAAAAGTTCGCCGCCGCTTTCCCGGATCGCTACATCAACGTCGGCGTTGCCGAGCAGAACATGATCGGCGTGGCGGCGGGCTTGGCATTGAGCGGCAAGACGGTCTTCGTCTATTCGATTGCCAACTTTCCGACGCTCCGCTGCTTGGAGCAAATTCGCAACGACGTGTGCTATCACAATGCGAACGTGAAGATCGTCGCGGTTGGCGGCGGGTTCACGTATGCGACGCTTGGACCGACGCACTACGGTCTGGAAGACCTCGCCATTATGCGGGCGCTGCCCAATATGACCGTCATCGCCCCCGGCGACCCCGCCGAAGCACGCGCCGCCACCCGTGCCGCCGCCGCGTTGCCGAGTCCATGCTATTTGCGTTTGGGGCGGGCAGGCGAACCGAACGTCCATACGACTCCACCCGCGTTTGAACTCGGCAGGGCGCTCGACGCGCGGCAGGGTGGCGACGCGACCATAATTACGACGGGCGGAATGCTCTACAATGCGGTGATGGCAGCGGATCAACTGCGCGAACAGGGGATCGCCTGCCGTGTGCTGAGTTTGCACACGCTCAAACCGCTGGATCGCGATGCAGTGATGGCTGCGGCGGGCAAGCCGATCATCACAGTCGAGGAACACAGCGCCATTGGTGGGTTGGGCAGCGCCGTCGCCGAGGTGCTGGCGGAACTGCGCGGCGTCCCGGTGTGGCTGGAACGGATCGCCGTGCCGAGCGAGTTCGCGCAGTTTGTCGGGTCACAGAGCTATTTTCACGATCATTACGGATTATCGGCGGCGCACATCGCGCGGCGGGTAGTGGATACATTGAGGGCATATCATGGCAGATGATGCGCGCGTCAGCTTGGCGCTGGTCGTTCCGGTCTTCAACGAAGAAGAGGCGCTGCCGGAGACGTACAAAATCCTCGAACAGACGCTCCACGACTTGAATCGCCCCTATGAAGTCGTGGTCATCGACAATGGCAGCAGCGACAATACCGAAGCAATCATGCAAGGAATTGCTCGTCAAAATCCGTGCTGGAAGTACATCCGCCTGAGCCGGAACTTCGGCTACCAGAACTCGATCACGGCGGGGATGCTGGCGACAACCTGCGACGCGGTGATCGTGATCGACGCCGATCTACAAGACCCGCCGGAACTGATCCCCGTGTTCGTGGATCACTGGCAGCAGGGTTATGACATCGTGTACGGTGTGCGCGAACGGCGCACGGAAGAGTCGGCGTTTCGCATCTGGGCGACGATGATGGCGCTGCGCGTGATTTCGTGGATGGCGGATTATCCGCTCCCGGTACACAGCAGCGACTTCCGGTTGATCACGCGGCAGGTGCGCGAGTCGTTCGCGCAGCTCCCCGAAACCAACCGCTACGTGCGCGGGTTGGTGCATTGGCTCGGCTACAAGCAGATCGGCATTCCGTATACGCGGCGCGGACGACAGTATGGCGCGCAGGGGCGGCAGTGGGCGGGGGCGGGCTTAGGCTACCTGATCAGCTTTGTACTGGATGCGGTCTTCAGCTTTTCGCTCAAGCCGCTGCGCGTATTCCTGATCATCGGCGTGATCGTGGTGATCCTGTCCGTGCTGCTGGCTATCCTCTACGTGTTCCTGTGGATCGTCGGGCAGCCGCCTGCCGGATTCACGACGCTGCTGGTACTGTCGATTGCCCACTTGGGGATCACCGCGCTGGGGATCGGCGTGCTCGGTGAGTATTTGGGGCGCACCTACAGCGAGGTCAAGCGGCGTCCGCTGTGGTTGATCGATTACACGCTCAATTTTGAGCCGCCAGCCAGCGCACCGGCTGGCGACCCGGAGAAAACGTCCCTAGAGCACCGTGAATGAGTCTGGATCATAGCGATCAATGCCGTCGGCGATCATGGCGTCCAACTGGGAACGGCGGCAAATTACGGCGGCGAACGGCATCTCATGCAGGCGTGGGATCAGTTCGTCGTCGGCGACTACCTGAAATTCCACATTATCCTCCACGATGGTTGCGACCCACTGCGCGCGGATCAGCTCCATCACCACCGGTTCGAGTGACATGACATAGCCGACCGCCGAAATGAGATTTTGCGGCGCAGCGCGGTCGAAGGGCACGAAGCGCAGCCCGCGCTCGCGGAGCAGCACGCGCGCCTGTTGGACATCGAAGGGCGCGTTCGAGTCAACTTGATAGCCGTCCGGCAGCAGCCCGCTTGCCTGAATTTCATCACGGTTGAGCGCCAGCGAGAGCACGTTGTGCATGACCAGTTCGAACGAGCGCGCCAGCACAAAGCCGATGTCGTCCTGTTCGGGCGGTAGTTCGCCCTCCGTCACCCAGACCCACATCTCGAAATCGCCACCGCGCCGCTCGTTGCCGCTGTAGACCGGGCGCTCACGGTCGCCGAGCGGCAGGAGATCATGCGGCGGCTGATCTTTTAAGCCGAATGCTTCGCCGTCGAGGTATAGTTTGCGTTCGCGGTCGTAGATGAAGTTGCCCTTGAGCATCAGGCGAACCAGCACGCGATCTTCTTCATAGCGGCGGGCGGCGAGCAGTGCTTGCGGCAGCACTTTGCCGACATTCGGCGAGGGTCGCCAGTGGATTTCGTTCTTGCCCGCAGCCGGAAAGCCGTCCTGAGGACGCAGCACGAGCGGCATGTACCCGGCGAACTGGAAGGCTTCAAGCTGCGGCACTTCCAGCGTGAGGTAACAGGTCGCCCGGTTAACCAGCTCATCCGACACGAGTTGATCGAGCGTATAGACCAACCCGCGCATAAACGTTTGCAGATCGACCACCGCGTCATTGACGACGGGTTCGCGCTGCGCTGCGCCGGTTTCAAGGCGAATGCCGGACAGCAGGTTTTCGAGATTGGTGCTGCTGAAACGGCTCGATCCAAGCTCGATCCGGTTTTCGCGGGTGGTCGCATTGAGCAAGAAGGTCATGCGTCCCGCTTCCGCCGCCGGACGCATCTGTTCGAGCAAATCAGCCGCGCTCATTCGATCCGCGAATGCTGCTTTGAGGGACAACGCTGTGATGCGTCCTTCTTCAGCGCGCTCGACATCGAACACGTCGAAAATGCTGATACCTCCCGGTGCTGCGCCCCCTTCGCCGACACCGCCGGGGCGCTCTGCGCGAATGCGTTCCCAGAAAACCCCGGTGATGCGCATGCCCGGTTCGGCGTCACTGCGACGGCGACACAGCTCGTCGAGCGCATCTTGTACGTTGGTCGCTTCAAGGTCGCAGTTTTCCCCCGGCTGGTACGCTACCTTGTCGGCGGTGCTGAGGGTCGCGTTGAAGCGCACTTGCAGATCGTCTTGCTCCCACAACGCGGCGAACACCTGCTGGCTGTGGATATTGGCGTCGGGCGTCCATGTGACGGAAGCCAAACCGCCGACCGTTGTCAGCACGTAGGCTTCGGTTGGTGACTGCGGGAAGAAATCGCCGCCGACGGTTGGGTCGGCTGCCAGTACCCCGCTTTCCGCGATGAAATGCACCGGAATCCCGACGACCGGGAAACTGCCATTGTTCACGCGGACGACGAGCGGGCGCGGCAGCGGATCGCCGGGGAGTGTCTCCTGCCCGTCGCCGCTGACGTAGAATAACTGCGTCAGTTTGGTCAGCGGTGGGAAGAAGTTCCGGCAGTCGCCGAGGGTGGAAACCGCTTGTTCGACGCCCGTCACCGCCCACCAGTGGACAAGCGCGAGACGTGCGTAATGATGGGCGACGCCGTGCGGCGGTTCGTCGTCAATCGTCTCGAAGCTGCCGTTACGGGCGCGGGCGGCGAACGTCCAGTAATCGCCGACGCGGTACGTACCCGTCGAGAACTCGACCTCAATGCCCGAATCGCCGAGCGCCCCGCCTTGATCGACATCTTGAGCAACGTCATCCCAACGGCGGATGAACAGATCGGGGATGCCGTTGTAGGCGGCGATGCTGTCCGTCAGGGCGATTTCGAGGTCATTCGGTTTGCCGTTGATGCGCGTCAGCACGCCGGAACGTCCAAACCGGACATCGTCCGCGCTGTAGATTTCGACTGCTTGCCCATCGCTGAGGCGAAGGACAGCGTCGCGTCCCTCGCGCGTAACCTTGAGCCGGTTGGCATCGATGTACTGCTCGACCGCATAGACGACCGCGCCGTTCTCCGACGACCATTTGTAGGTCGCCGTGCCGCGATCCCCGCCTTTGTGAATCTCGATGCGATACAGGCGATTCTCCAAGCCGCGATAGCCGCCGCGATCCGGTTCGACGATGCACGGGTCGGATGTGGGATCGCCGGGGTTATCGTGGGTCGTGAGTCTCCCCGTTCCCGTCGCGGTGGGCGGAAAATCAGCAATCGGATCATCGCAGTCGTCAACGCGGGCTGGCGCTTCTCGATCCCCTCTGGCGAGTCTCGGCGGCGTTACCCCGGCACGATAGCGCACGCGCCAGCGTGTTTGCAGACGGGTGGTCGTGTCCGGTCCGCCGAGTGCAATTTCACGGATGCTCGTATCTTCCAGCGCGGTGATGTGCTGCTCCCACACGTCAAGGTAGATCAGGTCGGTGCGGAGGCGCTCCGCACCCTTGATTCCGCCGTAGGGCAGAGGATCGAGCGGCGGCGTATTGAGGGCGGGCGGTTTCATCGCGCTCAGGTCTTCCGCCAACATGCCGTAGGGCTGATCGCCGAGCGGTAGGTCATTCGTATCGTTAGCGACCATGATGCCGTCAACGTAAAAGCGCCCGTTCGTCAGCCGAAAGACCGGGGCTTGTCCCGACGGCGCGTTGACCGTAACGAGGAAACCATCACCCGGCGCGCCGGATTGCCCAATGACATCTGCCAGCCCTGCTTCGCGTAGATACGCCTGAATCGCGGCGTCCTCGTTCCAATCGGCGTCGAGTTCGACGCGTCCCTGCTGCTTGAGGACGCGGCTGAAGCGCTTAAGGGCTTTGAACGTGAACCGGGAAAAATCCCCTTTCATAGGTGGTCTCCTCAAGTGACATAGATAAAGCCGGGTTCAAGACCAAACGGGAGGTACTCGTCAAGCCGAGTCCGTAAGTTCGCTTCGCGCTGCGGCTGCATGAGCAGATTGAACACACCCATTTCCGCGCCGTTCTCCGCGCCCTGTCGAATTTCTGCGGCGGTGATCAGCGCAAGCTGCGCGTATGCCGGGCTGCCGTAGCGCCGCGCGGTGAA
>JACSRG010000543.1 GCA_014879865.1 Anaerolinea sp. | reverse complement strand
TAAACTGCATATATCAGCCCCCGAACTGGACTACCCCGCTTCGCCGCACATGCGCCACGCGCCGCTTTCCTGCGTCAGCGCGTAATTGCCCAGCTCCCATTGACGTAGTTCGCCGTTGTATTCGGTCTGGATCACGCCGTCGCAGTGTACGACGGCGTTCCCGCCGCTCTGCGACACGGTCGAGCACGCGACGTTGAGCAGTTCAGCACGCATAGCACGGAACGACTGCGATTGCAGTGCAGCCTGTTGATCCCAACTCGCGCACGAGAGCGCCTGCATTTGCCGTGCGTCGGCGGCAATCCGTGCGTTCAGGTAGTTGTAGATGATTTGCTCCGGCGACAGCCCTGCCCCGAAAACCGGCGGCGCTTCGACCGCCAGTGGATCGGGCAGCGCCTCACACGCGCCGAGCGTGCTGACCTCAGCCGCGCTCACCCACGCATCCCCCCGGATCGCCAAGTGCAGCCATGCCGCATCTTCGACGGTGGTCAGTCCATCCGCCGTGTAGGTGACATCCTCCGCAAGCGTGAAATTGAAATCACCATCGGGTTCAGTCAGCGCAGTAACAGGCGACGCGCCGACGGCGACGAGGCAGGCTTCCGGTTCAATGCCGAGCGCCGTGATCTGCTCAAACGGGGGAAGTGACGGCAAAGCATCAATGCTCGACGCACTGCTTTGTCCGGCGGCAAGACTCAACTGAGCGTCGCCCGTCCCGACCGCGCTGCTGCCAGAGAACGCGAAATAACTCGTTTCCGTATCCTCCCCTAGCCCGACAAACAGTGTCCCCGCCGTCACGCTGACCGGCACGTCGTTGATCGTCAGCCGCTGCGCGGACTCGCCGCTGGCGGTGATGTACGCGCCACTTTCGCCGCAGTCGGATTCGACGGGCGCAAGCGTCAGCACATGACCGACCGCCCCGCCGGCTGGCGAGTTCGCATCCACGACGGGCAGTCCCGCCAGTTCGGGAAGATTCGACACGAGGCTCTTGCTCACCCATGCGACCACGCCCTCTTCAACCTGAACCCGCAGCCAAGCCCCATCTGCGCTCTGACCATCGGCGATCAGGCGCTCGTCAAAGCGCATAATGCCGACCACGTCGAAATTCGAGCCGGGTCCGCCGCGCAAGTTGACGTTGTACCCGGCGGCATTGCCGACCTCCACGCCCGCACTCGCCATTTCGCCCTGCTCGTAAGCGGTCAACTGAACGCCGACGAGTGTCAGGCTGAGATCGCCGCCCGAACCACTCAAACGAATGATCTGCGGCGCGGAATCCTCAGGCAGTTGATCGAGTGGCACGGCGTCGCCGCTGGCGGTACAGGCAGAACCCAGCGGGCTGGCGCTGCACGCTTCGACCAGCGCGCTTAAGTCCGCCGGGCAGGTGTCTTGCGCCGCGACCACGCCGATCACCAGCGCGGACAGCAGCAGACAAGCGAACAGACGAATAATCCAGATCGTTTTATGCATGGCTATGCCTCAAGTAATTCCAGTTCGGTCAGCAGTCCGGCGAGGGCTTGCAGCGTGACCAGATTGCGCACAGTATAGCCCGCGCCGAGATTCTCCTCGGTGAACTCGGCGACGCTTCCCGGCGGTTCGGGGTAAGTCAAATGGAGTGTGTCGTCGAGGTCAACCCCGCCGTTGGGCAGCGGTTCAAGCGCGACGACGAGGTTGATAACCGGCAAATCGTAGTCCGCCGCGATCTTAAGGATAATCTGATTGAACACCGCGCTGAGTTCCGGTGCTTCCGGGCGAATCGGCATGGTGTACAGCACGGGGACGACATCTGCGGCAATCGTGTCGAGGACGACGAGGCGCATGAAATAGTCGAACAACGTCGCGTCGAACGCCATCACGTCGTTTGTGCCGAACATAATCAGCGCGAACGCGGCATTCGAGACACGGTACTCGCAGCCGAGCGGCGTTTCATTCGGTTCGCATTCGTCGGCGACCGCCCACGTCGTATCGAGCGCGGCAGCAGTCGAGAAGCCGAGCGCGTTCGCATAATTCACGCGGTTGAACGCCGTGTTCCCCGCATCATCGACTTGCGCGCCGAAGTAGCTGACAACCGCTTCCAGATCAGCAAACTCGCCGAGATCGTACTCTCCCGCGCCGAAGGGTACGAGGAAATACGGGGACGCAGTCATCGAATCGCCGACCTTCGAGAACATGTGCGCGTCGCGGGGCGTCTCCCGTGCCTGACCGCGCTCGAAAATCGCGCGGGCGTGGTCGGTCAAAACGGGCAAAATCGGGATGTCGGCGGGGTCAATGCCTTCCAGTGTTGCAGGATCGAAATCGCCGAGTTCCGGCGGGGTCAGGTCGATCTCCCCCTGTGCAAAGCCTGTCAGCGTGACCGCCAGCAGGCAGGCAGCGAGAACAAGGATCACAATACGATGTTTAAGCATAGATGACGAATTATCTCCAAGCGAAAGTCCACCCCATTATAGCGCATCGCCCGCGCGCTTGGGACAGCGCCGGGACGAGGGCGAGCGCCAGAACACTAGGCAGTCGTCATGACCTGCTCTATAATGAGCGTGAATGCCTAACACCATGCGGGGATAGAAACGATGGTCAAACGCAAATTCTGGCTGGCTCTGCTGCTGCTGATTGGAACGCTGTTCATGCTGAGCAGTTCGCTCGTCGCCGCACAGGAGCCAATTCGCGGGACAACCGGGTCGTCGGTCTTGAATGTACGCGCGCTGCCGGATCGCACCAGCGCCCAACTGACCCAATTCCCGCCGCGCACCGCATTCGTGGTCGAAGGGCGGAATGAAGCCGCCGACTGGCTGCTCGTAACCGCGCCCTCGCTCGGTCTGCGCGGCTGGATCGCCATCGGCTTCGTGACCTTCGAGCGCGAAGTTCGCGTAAGCCAAGAAATCCCTGTCTCTAGCGAAGAAGTCACCACGACGACGATGGTCGTCGGGGCTAACCCGGCGGATGGAGCGCCGCCCGCCGTCGTCTACATCCCGGATAACATCGACTACCCGGCGGTCTACATGACCAATGCCGTCTGGCGCAACGTTCGCACGATCTGGGCGCGTGGGCGTCAACTGGGTAACGACCCTTGGATGTATATGAAAATCGGCGAAAGCAACACTGCCGGAACTGTCTATATGTGCAACTTCGAGTGGCGCGAATATGACCTCGGCAGCTATACCCACTTGCAGGGATTGGTCGATGGTTTCAGCGCGACCGGCGCGTTCTGCCGCGTGAACGCCTCGGCGCAGAACGGCTTCGCAACGGTCAATGTGCTCGATCCGCAGTTCGCGCCGACTGACATTTGCCAGCCGAACGAATCGCCGCTGGCGTGTGAAGTCCGCCGCTCGCGCGCTTCGTATGCCTTCATTTACATCGGGTTGGCGGATTCGGGAATTTTGACGACCGAAGAATACAATGCCAACCTGACGATGATCGTCAACTACCTGAGCCAGAATGGGGTGATCCCGATTCTGGGGACGTGGCCCACTGCCGACCTGCTCAACGCCAATAATCGACCGCAGTTGTTCAACGAGGAGATTCGCGACGTGGCGCACCGCTTGAACGTGCCGCTGCTCGACTTCCGTGCGGCGCTCTACAACTACGACAATCACGGGACGGGTCCCGACGGCTACCACCTGTCGGTGCGCGACCCCGCCCGCAGTGAATTCGGCGGCGACGAACTGATTTACGGGCGCACGTACCGCGAATTGCAGTCGCTTCAGATTCTCTACGACATCATGACCGCCGTGAATAATTAGTGCGTGCGTATGATCCCATTGCGAGCCGCTGCTGTTCGGGCGGTGATCAGTCTCGGCGCTGCCGGTCTGATCGCCGCCTGTAACCTAACTCAACCAGCCCCGACCCCGACGCCCACCATCACGCCGACAATGTACCCTACGCCGAGCCCGGTGCCGACCATCGCGCCGACCCCCACGCTCATGCCGTCGCCGACCCCGTTCGTATCGCGGATTCCCACCGAACTCGCGGGCGCGGAAGGCATGGCATACGTCCGCGACGAACCGAACACACTCTTCCCGGTCACGCGCTCGGTCAGCGCAACCGCGCCCTTCAGCGCTATCGGGCGCAGTCACGACAGCCAATGGCTGCAAGTTCGCTTCGACGATGGAATCGACGGGTGGATCGTCTACCGTCCGGTCGCCCATCCCGATGTCGATCTCGGCGCGCTGCCCGTGACCGCCGAGTCGGTGCTGCCGGATCGCCTCGCGCTCGTGACCGCCGACTCGCTCCCGTTTTACAACGACGGCGGCGATGCTGTCCAAGCGGATTTACCCAGACTCGCGGCGCTTCGCGTTGATCTGCGCAGCGGTGACGGCACATGGCTGCACGGTGTGGACAGCGAAGGACGCGCCGGGTGGGTCGCCAGCGATGGACTGCTGCTCACGTTCGACGCGTCGGCGCTGACGATTGGCGAAATTTCCATCGTCGTTGTGCCGGAGATGAATGCCCGCGTGCGTCTGGATTCCGGCGGGCTGCGTCTGCGCCAATCGCCAGATGTGAACGCAACTGTGCTGCTCAACTTGAACGCCGGGATGGAACTCGCCGTCGCGCAGCGGACGACCGACAATGCGTGGGTGCTCGTGCAGTTGAAGGAAGGGTATCAGGGGTGGGTTTCGGCGCGCTTCGTCGAAATGCTCGAAGGCGACCTCGATTCTGTGCCTGCGACCAACAATCCCCAAGCCGTCGCCTACTTCACGCCGCCGACGCCGGAAAACGCGCCGTCGGTGGTGATGGTCTACGGGGGTGGTGCGCGCCAGATTTTCCAGACCGGTCAATCGATGGGCAACCGCGCCAATGTCTTCACGACCGTCGGCGACAGCCTGACCGATACGCCGTACTTCCTGCGCGGCGTGGCGAGCGGCTATGATCTCGGCGAGTACGGCTACCTGCTGCCCGTGATCAGCTACTTCAACGCGGATACGGGCTTGGGCAATGCCTTTGCGCGGCGCGCGATCTCGACGCACGCGGGTTGGAGCACATTCAGCGTGGTAGTCGAGACGCCCGGAGAAATCGCGGGGACGTGCGCAGCAGGCGAATTGGCGCTCGACTGCGAATACCGCCTGACGCGCCCCGCCTACGCCATCGTCATGATCGGCACGAATGACGCGCCCGCCTTCGACGCCGGGACATACCGCGCCAACATGACGCGCATCATCGACATCAGTATCGCGCACGGCGTCGTCCCGATTTTAAGCACGCTGCCGCCGCGCGCCGAATTCAACGACCGCATCATCGAGTACAACGCCGTGATCACGCAGCTTGGGCAGCAGTACGGCGTCCCCGTCACCGATCTGTACAGCGCGCTGATCAACCTGCCGAATCGCGGTTTAGACGCCGACGGCGTGCATCTGTCCATTCCGCCGGGTGCGCCCGCCTCAACCATGATCTTCAACTCGACCAACCTCGCCTACGGGACGACGATGCGCAACCTGACCGCGCTTCAAGCCTTGGCGCAGGTGCGCAGTCAGGTGGGGTACTAAGTCACTTGACACAACAGGACAAGGCATGAGCGTATTGAAAAAGCCCCTCACCCCCTCTCCCACGCAAGCGGGTAGAGGGGGAATCTTTCTCCCCTCCCCGAATTCAGGGAGGGGCGCAAACACGAGTCTGCTTGCGCCTTCCCCCGAATTCGGGGGAAGGTTGGGAAGGGGGTTTCGTTAACTTGGTGCATATAAGGGGCGCAACGGCGCGTCCCTACCAAGCTCAGGAATTACCCGCCGACGTGGATGTGCAGCACCGTCCTATCGCCGCCCGCCTCTACTGTCATGTAATTGGGATCGTATTCCAGTGAGAACGTTTGGCGCGGCGGACGGAGGAGGCGCGTGTAGCCGTAAAAGACCCCGTACATCATATCGTCGGGATAGGGCACTCGCCACGTCATGATAAAATGGTTGCCGGCAGCTTCCTCAAACCGGACATAGCCCACATCGCCATGATGGAGTTCGCCGAGTCGTTTGCCGTAGGCAGATAAGAATCCCCGCAGCGTGAGTTGGGCTTTCACCGGTTCGGGAAGCGCGGCATAGCCCAATTCGGCAGCGCCGATACCGACGCTCACGAACACCTGACTGGTATTCGACCCTTCTTCGACAACATCATTCAGAACATCGAGCAGCTTTTGCACCGAATACCATTTCTGCGGATCGATTTCATCCATCCCATGACGGTTAAGGATGTCCGCGATATCGTCGTGCAGGATGCTTTTGGTGAAGGCTTGAACGGACATTCCATACATCTCTGATGCGGGGTCAAACGCCTGATAACGTGCCATGTGTGATGAGTTCCTCTCAGCGGTGTGCAATGATCTGATAATGTTGTATGTAGGCAAAGTATCATTATTATTTTAGAAGCAAAAATAAGCTTCATGCCTTGAGATGCTGCGAACACTGTTCACGATTACAGCAGCCAGCGGATACGCGGCGGCGGTGATGTCTCTTTAAAAGCCAAGCGTAAGAACAAAGTCGTTGATTCGCCGTGCGTACTCCTCCGGCGCAGTCCAGAGGTAGCTGCCATGCGTCGCGCCGGGGACTTCCCACAGCGTCACATTCTCCCCGCCGATCCGAGCCATCTCCCGCGCTCCTGCCAGCGATGGCTCGTCTGTGCCGTAGATCAGCAGCACAGGCGCGTCGATGTCCTCCATCGCGCTGACCGGGCTAAGGACGCTCATGTCTACCCCAACGCTCACGCGGTAGCCGATCAGCGCGCCGAAGCGGAAGAGCGAGCCCATGCCGAGCGGCAGATGCACCAGCGCGTTCTGGTCGATTTCGGCATTGAAGTCGTGGTAGCCGCCCTCGCTCACCAGCCACGCGATCTGATCGTTGAAACGCGCTGCCGCCATGTTCGCCGCCGCGCCGCCCGCCGAAAAGCCAAATAAACCGATCCCCGCCGGATCAACGTCGGGGCGCGTGCCCAGATACGCCAGCGCGTCGCCGACCGCGTCGGCTTCGAGGTATCCGAGCGAATTGGTCACCGGCGCAAGGCAGGTGCGCGCGTCGTAGGTCAGCACGTTCACGCCCGCATCGTGAAACACGCGCATCTCGTCGAGGCGTCCGCCGCGCGCGCCGCCCGTCGGCACGAAGATCGCCGTTAAGCCGGATGGGGTATCCGCCGGGATGAAATAGGCGGGGATGTCACGCCCGAACTCGCTCGACAGGAAGCCGACGTTTTCGTAGCGCCAGCCCATCATCGCGGGATCAGCACCGGGCGCACAGCCGGGCGCAGTCAGCACGGCGATGAAGCTCCAACCGAGCGCGGCGGGGATGACGAGGATCAGCGGGATGGTGATCAGCAGGGTGACGCGCAGGACGAAGGCAATCCGCTGCGCGGCAGAGCGCGGACGAGAGCTTAAGGTTGTGTTCATCGCGGGCAGCTCCATTCAAAGCGCAGGCTTTATTCTACACGGCGGTTATTGTAAAATGGATCGCCGTTAGGTCGAAGCAAGGGAAATCAGCAATGGCGAAGAAGGTCAAAGCAATGGTGACCCTGCAAATCACTGCAGGGAAAGCCAACCCAGCGCCGCCAATTGGTCCGGCACTGGCGCAGCACGGCATCAACTTGATGGCGTTCTGCAAAGAGTACAACGCGCGCACATCGGCGCGCATGGGCGAAATCATCCCGGCGGAAATCACGATTTTCACCGATGGTTCGTTCAAGTTCGAGTTGAAGAGCCCGCCGACCACCTATCTGATCAAGAAGGCGGCAGGGATCGACAAGGGTTCGGCGACGGCGCACACCGTCAAGGTGGGGAAGATCACCAAGAAGCAGGTGCGCGAAATTGCCGAAATCAAGCTCAACGATATGAATACCCGCGACATCGACTCGGCGATGCGTCAGATCGAAGGATCGGCGCGGCAGATGGGTGTCGAGGTTGTGGAGTAGAAAAAGTTAAAAGTAGAAAGTTAAAAGTGAACACGCTTTTGACTGGATACTTTCGACTTTTCACTTTCAACTTTCAACTGTGTTAGAGGTGGGAGGGCGCGCGGCGTCCGTTGTACCACCGGGAGAAAAACAATGCCTGATCATGGAAAGCGCTATCTCAACGCGCTGAAAACGTTTGACCGCCAGCATTACTACCCGCTGCGTGAAGCGGTCTCGATGGTCAAGGGAATGGCGAACGCCAAGTTCGACGAAACCCTTGAGTTCCATTTCCGTCTGGGGATTGACCCGCGTCACAGCGACCAGCAGGTGCGCAGCACCGTACTGCTGCCCGCCGGTCTCGGTAAGACCGTGCGCGTGCTGGTCTTCGTCGAAACCGAAGAAGATGCGCGCATGGCTCAAGAAGCGGGCGCGGATATCATCGGCAACGAAGAAGTCATGAACCGCATCCAGAAAGAAAACTTCCTCGACTTCGAAGCGACCCTCGCCATTCCCAGCGTCATGCCGAAGGTCGGTCGTCTCGGTCGTATCCTCGGTACGCGCGGTTTGATGCCGAACCCGAAAGCCGGGACGGTCGTGCAGCCCGCCGATCTCGCCCGTGCCGTTCAGGAATTGAAGGCTGGTCGTGTCGAGTTCCGTAACGATAAGACCGGCAACCTGCACATCCCGGTCGGCAAGGCGAGCTTCAGTCAGGAAAATCTGCTGCTCAACGCGCAGGCGATCCTCGAAGCAGTCAATCGCGTCAAGCCCGCCGCCGTCAAGGGCGTGTATATCCGCCGCGCGGTGCTGGCTTCGACCATGAGTCCCGGCGTGCGCCTTGACCTGAGCGCCGCTGCTAACACCTAATTTGCACGAAAAAAGGGGGTGGATCGTGATGATCCGCCCCCTTTTTGATTCTCGCGCACCTGCTCCATGTTATCGTTGAGGTTTCCACCGCGCGTGGATGATCGTCGCTGCGCCGCCGTCTTCGCGTCGGGGAATGTCCTCGTCGTAATACACCGTGATCGGCGTACCCGGCACGGAGAAGCGCCGCCCGAAGGCGTAGACGATGCCATACATGAAATCGCTCGGCATGGGCACAATGTAAGTAAGCTTGACGTGAGTCGGCGCAAGCGCCTCGCAATCAATCGTGCCGATGTTGCTGCCTCTCGAATTCAGCAGATAGATCTGCGCGGAGAGTTGGAACATCTCAAGCAAATGAAAATTGCTCGCCTCCGGCGGAAGCACCAAATTCTCGACCGTCTTCATGCCCACGCTGACGAGATCGAACATTGCGCCGCCGCGCGCTTCAAAATCGTTGAAAACATCCAGCAGGTTTTGCATGGGATACCACGCCCGTGGATTGACGTTGGTCAGCCCGTGCCGTTCGTAAATCGGGTAGATGTTCTCCCCACCGATAGCGGTTTGGATTTCGAGCGCTATTTGACCGATAACTTCATGATCAGGATGAAATACTTGATAATGTGCCATTGTATGTTTGCCGTCCGGAATGTACTCTGCGATAACACAATCTACAATAAACACTTGCTATACATCGTAAAGAGTTATGAATTTTAGGATAATTCAATCTATAATCGTTAAACATGGCAATTACCTATCTTTCTGACAATCCTCTGACCACGAGCGCACACGTCCTGTTGTTCGGGACGAATGCGCAGGGACGCATCGAGCAGGACGCGCTGACTATCGCGCTGCATGCACGCTGCCCGACCGCGTTCGCCGCCTTTAGCCGCCAGTGCCGTGCCGACAAGATCAGCGCCGGGAAGCTGTGGTACTGGTGGGACTGCCAGCCCGCGCTCGGTTTCATGGTGATCCGCGAGTCGCCGTTCGGCGCGACCCGTCTGCGCTATGTGGAAAGCGTAATCATGGGGCTGGCGCGCGACTATCAGCGCGACGGAGTCAAAAGCGCGGCGTTGATCCTACCGCCGACGGATCAGGACGACGTGAAGGCGCTGCTCGACCGCTGGTTCGGCACAAGCGCGCTGGCGGTCAGCGTGTACGCGGCGTGACGCCTGTAACGTCATAAGGTCTGCCCCTACACACCGACTTTCGGCAACCTACTTGAATGCTGCGTCCCTACAATTCTCACAATGGCTTGTGTGACCTGTGCGCTTTCGGCATAATCGTGCGCGCGAAGAGGTCACACTTGGATGTAATCACGATGGCATGTTTAGACGAAATCCGCGACGCCGTTGAGGAACTACTGCGCGACCGCGACACCGACGAATTCACGATCCACGAGGTCTTCCTGCTGCTCGAAAAGAAGGGCAGCCCGTGCAAAGAGAACACTGTCCGCACTTACATCACATCCGGCAAGATGACGATCAACGCGCCCGCGCACCACGACAAGACTTACAGCGACTTCGAGCGTGTCGGACGCGGGGTCTATCGCCGCGCGCGCTAGCCTCGCGCTAGCCTCAGAGAATCTGCGACAAAAACGTTTGCAGAGTCGAAAAAGTGCAGTTATTTTTATATGGCGCTTTAGTCACGATTAAGTGTCCACGTACATCTGCACACGAACCAAATTCTCGGAGACGTCATGCCGCACGTATTCATTTCGTATCATAAGGACAGCAGTCGCGAATATGCGCGCAAGTTCGCCAAACACTTGATCGACGCGGGCTTCGATGTGTGGATCGACGACCGCATCGACTACGGTACCGAGTGGGAGCGGGTCATCTTCGAGGAAGGTTTGGACAAATCCGCGGCGGTCGTCGTCATTATGACGCGCGGCGCGTGGGAAAGTGTCTGGGTGCGGCGCGAACGTCAGTACGCCGAAGCGAACGAGATTCCCATCTCCCCGCTGCGCGTTGATGACTATATCTTCCCGCCCTACCTCTCCACACAGTTTGTCGAGGCACGCTCGTGGCAAATGCCCCCCGTTGAATTTCTCGACTATCTGGAAAAAATCGGTGTCACGCGGCGGCAGGACGGAGGTCGCGACGTTGCCAAAGCGAACCAAGTCGCTGACAAACCAAGTGCTCCACCGCCAGCGCGTGCCGTTCGACAAGCGAAGTCGAAGCCTTCACGCCGACCGATCTGGGCAGGTTTGGCGGTCTTTCTAGCAGTCGGTGCGGTGATCCTCGTCGTCGCGCTGGTGCTCCCTAATTTACCCTCCGGTAACAGCAGCCCTACATTGTCTCCACAGCCGGAAAGTACAGAGTTTCCCGACTATAACGCGACCCGGGCTGCCATCACCGGTATTCAGCCAACCGCGAGCGCCGCCGAGCCGCTGCCCGACAGCATCGTCATTGCCTACACCGTAGACGAGAGCATCGTGGGGATTAACAGCGATGGATCGGAACAAATCACTATAACCGAGGATGGTTCTGCACCTGCTTGGTCACCGGATGGCAGCCAGATCGCTTTCATGCGCCGGAGCGGTGCGACTGACAACCCGGATATTTTCGTCATGGATGCCAACGGCATGAATCAAATCAATCTGACGAATAGCCCGGCGACGGACTCGTACCCCGCATGGTCACCGGATGGTAGTCAAATCGTTTTTTCGTCTATCCGTGAAGAAACGGGATACGCTGAACATCTATATGTGATGAACGCGGACGGTTCCAACGTGCGCCGCATTACCAGCAATGACTTCAATAAAAATACCGACGCTTCTTGGTCACCCGATGGAACCCGGATTGCCTTCACAGGGATATACAATGGGCGTGATGCTGTTTACCTGATTGACATCGACGGCGCGAACCTGCATCTTTTGCCAATTGAAGCGCTCAGGCGGGGAGAAAGCTGCACTAATCCAGATTGGTCGCCCGATGGCAGTCAAATCGTCATGACCTGCATTTGGGGTTTGGAGTTCGACATAGCCGTAGTCAACATCGACGGCTCGAACTTTCGCCGTCTGACGGACACACACATGAACTTCCACCCTACATGGTCGCCGGACGGCAGCCAAATCGTCTTTCGATCAACGCCAGACGACGAAGAAAGTAACCTCTACGTGATGAACGTGGACGGCTCGAACCTGCGTCGTTTAACCGATGACCCGGCGCTCGAATTCGCCTCCGATTGGCGGTGATCCGGCAGCCTTATTAGAGAATCTGCGACAAAAACATCTGTGTGCGCGGGTGCTGCGGATTCTCGAAGAAGTGTTCCGGCGTC
>JACSRG010000070.1 GCA_014879865.1 Anaerolinea sp. | reverse complement strand
GCCCTGGCACGTTATCGTGTTCAAGCCGACTTCAGGCTTAACGGGTGCGTGCCCGGCCAGCGGTCCGATCCGCAAGCGATAGTTCGGCTGATCGGCCGTGATGAGCACGTCGCAAAATATCTTGACGTGGATCAGGCCGTCGGTCGCGCGGTAGAGCAAGCGGAGTTGATCGGGCGCATAGCGCACCGCGATGGAGATATGCGGCAGAAACCGCATCGACCGCGCCAGAGCCCAGTGGTAGGCAAACGCGGCGGGCAAATCCGCGGGGAACAGATAGGAGCGCTGGGCGGAGCCGGCAAGTTGGATCATGTTCAAATGACGCGCGCGGATGCTGGACTGACGCGATCTTAGCATGTTTTTGAGTTTGCTGAGGGAGGCGCCGTGGAGCGACAACAAAAGCGAGTGACACCTGTTGAGCGTCACTCGCTGTTCATTACGCCGCCGGCCGGCTACTTCTCGGGTAGCACGTACCCTTGATACTGCGCGCGCAAGACCTTCTTGTCGAACTTGCCCACGCTGGTCTTGGGTACCGCGTCGATGAAGACAATGTCATCGGGCAGATACATGTGTGCATAGCGCGGGCGCAGGTGCTGGTAGAGTTCTTCTTTGGTGAGCGAACCCTTGTAATCGGGTTTGGGAACGACGCAGGCCAGCGGGCGTTCCTGCCATTTGGGATGCGGAATCGCGATGACGGCCGCCTCCGCCACTTTGGGATGCGACATGATGGCATTCTCCAGATCCTGGCTGCTGATCCATTCGCCGCCGCTCTTGACCAGATCCTTGGCGCGATCGACGATGAGCATGTAGCCGTCGGGATCGATCGTGACCACGTCGCCGGTCTTGAACCAGCCGTCATGAAAGGAATCCTTCGAGCGCTCGTCGTTGTAGTAACTGCTGATGATCCATGGCCCGCGCACTTCCAATTCGCCGAAAGTCTTGCCGTCCCACGGGATTTCGCGTCCCTGTTCGTCGATGCCGCGCATTTCGACGAGCGGCACCGGCGTGCCCTGCTTGGCGCGAATGGCGAATTGATCATCTTCTGGTAAGTCAAGTTGATAACTCTTCAAGTTCGCCGTAGTGCCCAGCGGCGACGTCTCCGTCATGCCCCACGCGTGCAGAATCTTGATGCCGTGCTTTTTCTCGAAGGCTTCGATCATCGATCGGGGGGCCGCCGCGCCGCCGACCACCGTCGCGCGCAGCGAACTGAGATCGTAACGCTCTTTATCCAGCAGGGTCAGCAAGCCGAACCAGATCGTCGGCACACCGGCGGCGAAGGTGACTTTCTCGGCTTGAATCAACTCGGCCAGATCGCGCGGCTGCAAGTGCGGGCCGGGAAACACGATCTTGGTGCCGACCATGGCACAGGCGAAGGGCGTGCCCCACGCCATGACATGGAACATCGGTACGACCGGCAGGAATACGTCGCGTTCGCACAAGCCCAGCGAATCCGCCATCGTGAGGCCGAGACAATGCAGCATGATCGATCGGTGCGAGTACACCACGCCTTTGGGATTGCCCGTCGTGCCGGAGGTATAGCACATGCCCGCTGCGTCATTCTCGTCAAGATGCGGCCAGGGATAATCGGGACTGGCGGCGCTCAGTAGTTCCTCATAGGCGTAGACTGATTCGAGTTTGCAATCCGCTGGGACTTGATCATCCATGATCACGTAGTGCTTCACGCTCTTCAAGTGCGGCGCGAGTTTTTCCACGGCGGGCAGCAGCGACGTGTCGACGAAGATCACTTGATCGTCGGCGTGATTGACGATGTAGCCCAGCTGATCGCCGGGCAACCGCAGATTCAACGGATGCAGCACCGCGCCCATGCATGGCACAGCCAGATACAATTCCATGTGACGCGCATTGTTCCACGCGAACGTCGCCACGCGATCGCCGCGCCGCACGCCGAGTCTCTCCAGTGCCGTAGCGAGTCGCGCGACGCGTGCGGTCATCTCGGCGTAAGTGTAGCGGGCGAGCGTCGGCCCGGCTTTCGTCACGATTTCTTTTTTGCCGTACAGTTGTCGTGCTCGATCGAGGACGTGCGTT
>JACSRG010000625.1 GCA_014879865.1 Anaerolinea sp. | reverse complement strand
ACCCCCCTCTCCATATGGAGAGGGGGGTGAGGTTTAGGGCTTAGAAACGACGTTGTAGAATAAGCTATACTCAAGCCATGAGGAATCACGTGTATGTCTACGCCTGACACCGTCGAAGGCACTCTCTATTGTACAGTCCACCCGGATCGGGAAACGGAGCTGCGCTGCAACAAATGCGGTCGTCCGATGTGTTCCCAATGCGCGGTGCAAACACCGGTTGGCTACCGCTGCCGCGAATGTGTGCGCGGCATCCAGCAGACGTACTACAAAGCCACCTCCCGCGATGACCTGATCACTTTCGCGGTGGCTGTGGTCGCCCTCGCGGTGATCGGCTACCTCCTGACCTCGATCCGGCTGCCGATCCTGTTCATCCTGATCTTGGGCTTTCCGGCGGGCGGCGCGGTTGCCGAAGTCATCATCCGGCTGACAGAGAAGCGGCGCAGTCGGCGTATGCCGGAGATCGCGGCGGCGGGCGCGGTGCTCGGCGGGATCGGCGGGATCGTTGGTCGCTGGATCGTCACGATCAACGAGATCAACCGCCTTGCCAGTTCGCGCGCGGGGGTCGAAGCCAGAGTCACGCTCGACCTGAACACGCTGGTGCAAGCGTTGTTCTCCGACTGGATGGTATTGCTGGCGATTGGCATCATTGCGGCGGCGCTTTTTGCAAGGTTGAGAATGCGGGGCTAATCCATGTTAGAGGAAATCCGCATCAAGAATTTCGCCATCATCGACGAACTCGAACTGGCGTTCGGCAAAGGCTTGAACGTGATCACGGGCGAGACGGGCGCGGGCAAATCGATCATCATCGACGCGGTGGAAATGCTGCTCGGCGGCAAAGCCGATACGTCGTGGGTGCGCTCCGGCGCGGACAAGGCGCTAATCGAAGGCGTCTTCGCGCTCGACGAGACGACGCTGGCATTCGTCCAGCCCGTACTCGAACGCGAGGAACTGGTCGATGAAGGCGATGTGATCACCGTCACGCGGGAAATTCGTTCCAATGGGCGCTCTTCCGCGCGCATCAACGGCGTGACCGTCAACATCGACATCCTGCTCGAAATCGGCGCGTATCTGGTCGATGTACATGGGCAAAGCGCGCATCTGTCGCTGCTCAAGCCGCAGTACCACATCGACCTGCTGGATCGCTTCACCGATCTCATGGATGCGCGTTCGGCAATCGGCAACGTCGTCGCCCGCTTGAACGATGTGCGCCGCGAGATTAAACATCTGCTGGAAGATGAAGCCGCCTTGCAGCGCCGCGCCGACCGTCTGCGCGGGGAGCTGGAAGATATCGAAGCGGCGGCACTCGTCCCCGGCGAAGATGAAGACCTCAAAGCCGAGCGGGTGCGCTTATCCAACAGCGAATCGCTGGCGAAGTGGAGCGCCGAGGCACTGGCGCTGCTCGACGGCGACGACTCCCCGACCGGGCAAAACGGCGCGCTCGATCAACTGATGCAGGCAGCGCTGCTGCTGTCCAAGCTGGCGAACATCGACGCCGCCATGAAAGAAGATTACGATCTCGCGGAAGAAGCCTCGGCGCTTGCCGAAGAACTGGCGAAATCGCTGCGCCGCTACACCGATGCCGTCGAGTACAACCCCGTCCGCTTGGATGAGGTCGAAGAACGGCTGGAACTGATCAACGGTATGAAGCGGCGCTACGGCGGCACGATTGAATCGGTGCTCGCCTATGCCGAGAAAGCCGCCCTCGAACTTGACGGCATCGAGAACAGCGAGGAACGCCTGATCGAACTGCGCGAACAGGAAGACTCGATGCTCAAGCACATCGGCGAACTGGGCGAACGCATCAGCCGCGCCCGGACTGCCGCCGCTAAACGCCTGAGCGCGGAGATCGTCACCGAACTCGGCGATCTGCGCATGGCGAAGGCGCAGTTCGAGGTGCTGATCGAGCAGATCGACGCCGCCGACGGCTGTTACGTCGGGGATCGCCGCGTCGCCTTCGACGAGACAGGCATCGATAAGGTCGAATTCATGATGTCTGCCAACCCCGGCGAACCGCTGCGTCCGCTGGCGAAAGTCGCGTCCGGCGG
>JACSRG010000455.1 GCA_014879865.1 Anaerolinea sp. | reverse complement strand
ATCACGACTGGGAGTCGCAATTTTCGCGGGCGCATGGGCACGCCGGACGCACCGATCTACCTTGCCAACCCGTATGCCGCCGCTGCCGCCGCGCTGTGCGGCGAAATCGTTCACCCCGGAGAATTTGTACGATGACTGTTCACCGCTGTTGGGTCTACGGCGACAATGTCAACACTGACCTGATCTTCCCCGGCAAGTACACCTACACGCTGACCAAGCCGGAAGACATCCGCACGCACGCCCTCGAAGACCTCGACCCGACCTTCGCGGCGCAGGTTCAACCCGGCGATCTTGTCGTCGCGGGGCTGAACTGGGGCTGCGGCAGCAGTCGCGAACAGGGCGTCACAGCGCTCAAAGAGGCGGGCGTGACCACGATCATCGCGGCGTCGTTCGGCGGCTTGTACTTCCGCAACTGCATCAATCAGGGGGTGCATCCGGTGGTGTGTCCCGGTCTGGCGGCGCTGCTCCATACCGGCGACCAGATCGAGATCGACCATGCCGCGCGGTTGATCCGGTTCGGCGCTCAGACATTCCCGATCCCGGCGCTGTCGCCCTCTGTGCAGGCGATCCTCGACGCGGGCGGACTCGCGCCGATGCTGCGCCGCCGCTTTCTAGGGGAATCGGCATGAGCGGACACTTGATCACCCTGATCAACGGCGACGGAATCGGCAAGGAAGTCATCCCGGCGGCGCGGCGCGTGCTTGAGGCGCTCGACCTACCGCTGACTTTCCAAGACGCGGACGCCGGATTCGGGACATTCGAGCGCAGCGGCGACGCCCTCCCGCTGGAGACAATCCGCCTGTGCGAAGCCTCGGACTCGATCCTGTTCGGCGCAACCCAGTCGCCGCTGAGCAAGGTCGCGGGCTACCGCAGCCCGATCCTGCGCCTGCGCCAGCACTTCGACCTGTTCGCCAACCTGCGCCCGGCGGTCGGGAACGGGGTTGACCTGTTGATCGTGCGCGAGAACACCGAAGGCATGTACAGCGGACGCGAACGCCTCGAAGATGGCGGCGCAACCGCGATCTTGGACCGCGTGATCACCGCCCGCGCGTCGGAACGCATCGCCCGCGCCGCGTGTGAGCAGGCACAGCGCCGCCGCCGCAAGCTGACCATTGTTCACAAGGCGAACGTGCTCAAAGAGACGTGCGGTTTATTCCGGCAGACCGCGCTGATGGTTACGAGCGCGTATCCCGATCTCGCCGTCGATGAACTGCTGGTCGATACGGCGGCGCTCAAGCTGGTGCAGGATGCGCGCCCGTTCGACGTGCTGGTGACGACCAACCTGTTCGGCGACATCCTGAGCGACCTCGCCGCCGGGCTGACGGGCGGCTTAGGCTTGGCAGCCTCGGCGAACGTGGGGAGCGGGCGCATCGGCGTGTTCGAACCTGTACACGGCAGCGCGCCGGACATCGCCGGGCAAGGCACAGCCGATCCCCGCGCCGCGATCCTGTCCGCCGCACTCCTGCTCGATCATCTCAGCTATGCCGATCAAGCGGCGCGTGTGCGGGCGGTGACATATGCCACCCCACACACGGGCAGCACGGCGGCGACGACCGCCGGGATCATCGCCGCGCTGCCTACAGCGTGACCAACTTCAAGCACGCGGGCGTCGGGACGGACGTGATCTGTCCCGTCGGGTCGAGCAGTCCCGTCTGCGCGTCAATGCGGAAGCTGACAATCGAGCCGCTGTTCTGGTTGCCGACCAGCAGGTATGTCCCGGTCGGGTCAATGGCGAAATTGCGCGGATAGCTGCCCTGTGTGGCTTGATGTCCGACATACGTCAGCCGTCCGCTCTCCTCATTGACGGCGTAGATCACGAGGCTGTCATGTCCGCGATTGCTGCCATATATGAATTTTCCCGACGGGTGAATCCGAATATCCGAGGCATAGCTAGGAGGGTCGGACGGCGTCCCTTCCGGCAGCGTCGGCACAGTCTGGAACGCCGTCAGTGCGCCGGTTTCGGCATCAAACGCCAGCGACGTTATCGTGTTGTTCAACTCGCCGATGACGTACGCGAACCTGCTGTTCGGGTGAAATACCATGTGCCGGGGTCCCGTCCCCGCGAGAAACTCTAGGCTGTCATGGAGAACCAACCGCCCATGCTGATGATCGAGGCGGTAGCAAACCGTCTCCTCGATGCCGAGATCGGTGACGTACACCCACGTATTGGTCGGATCGGTGATGATGCAGTGCCCGTGCGCCTTGTCCTGACCGGGTTCGCTTTTCCCGGCATGAAAAACACTGTCACTCGCGGGCAGCACGCCGCCATCGGCGCGCAGCGGGAAAATCGCCGCCGTCTGACCGTCCCAGTAATTCGCCGCCATGACGAAGTGGTTCGCCTCATCCAACTCAGCATAGGCAGTGATGCTGCCAAGCGTGGGCTGCTTGTTGATGTAAGTGAGCGTTCCTGTTTGTTGATCGATGCGATAGGCGGTGATCGTGCCTTCCTGCCACAGCCACACTTCGCTGACAGCGTAGAGTGTCCGCTTGTCATGGCTGATCGCCAGATACGACGGGCTGTCGATGTTCAGCATCTCGCCCAGAGGCGATAGCAACCCCGTCGCCAGATCGAGGTTGAAGCTGTAAATGCCCTGCCCGTTCGACGTTTTCAAATAAGGCGCGGGACGCGTATACGTACCTACATAGAGCACCACGCGCTGTTCAGCGGCTTCATTCATTCGTGCTTGTCCTGACTGTGTTAATCGTCCTCGCGCAGCGGCGGGTCTTCATCCGCCGACTCGAAAACTTCGAAGAATTTGAGTGCTTTGTCGATGCGTTCCAACCGCTCCCGTGCCAGATCGTGCTGCTGCACGAAGATCGCCGAGACGAACGCATTCAGCAGGCTCAACAGTGATGCGGATGCTCCGTAAAACCAGACGCCGTGCCGCACGACAAAGGAGGTATCGGCACGACGCGCCGCCGGGGACAGCGGGGTATCGGTGACGGTGATGACATGCGCGCCGAGATTGCGGGCAAACTCCATACAGCTCAGGGTGACGGTCGCGTAGCGCCCGAAACAAATGCTGAACAACACATCGTCGGCGCTCAGGTCGAAGATTTGGTCGGGCAGGTCGCCGACCCCCGGTTCGAGGATCGTGCAGTTCGGGCGAAGCTGACGCAGCGCCAGCCCGAACGAGCGTGCCAGCGGCGCGGACGCACGCAAGCCGATCACGTAGATCGCCCGCGCGTTGATCAGGCGATCCACCGAGGCGGTGAATTCCTCAGGGCGAATTTCCTGCACGAGGTACTCGATGTTGCGCGCATCCGCCAGCATCGCGCGCTGGAGCAGCGAGGCGCTGTCCAGCGGTTGACCACCATCGCTCAGCTTACGTTTGCCCAATTCAAAGGCTGCCGCCGAGGTCGCGTGACCGAAGACGTGTTCTTGCAGCGCCGCCTGTAGATCGGGGAAACCCTCGAAGCCAATCGCCTGAGCCGTACGCACGACAGTCGAATGACTCACGTCGAGGATTTCCGCGATGCGCGCCGCCGACAGGTAGAGCGCCTCTTCGCTCGTGATGAAGAATTCCGCGACCTTCTGCTGGCTCTTGCTCATGCCTTCATAATGGTCGCGCACCCGCTTGATCACGTTGCCGCCGTCTTCGCCCATCGCCTGCCCTCTCCTTGCACCCGGTCGCGCTCAACGGGTGAGTATTCCTTCAATTGCGTCAAGTTCATCGGTCGAAAAATCCAGCCGGTTCAAGATGCCCACTGCATCGTCGATCTGGGCAGCGCGGCTCGCGCCGATCAGCACGGAGGTTACGACCTTGAGCCGCAAAATCCACGCCATCGCCAACTGCGCCATCGTCTGACCGCGCCCCTCGGCGATTTCGTGCAGGCGGCGCACCTTGTCGAGCTTCTCTTCGGTCACGTGTTCCGGGCGCAGGAAACCATGCGGTTTGCCCGCCCGCGAGTCCGACGGAATGCCACGCAGGTAGCGGTCGGTGAGGAGTCCCTGTTCCAGCGGCGAGAACGGAATGCAACCGATCCCTTCGTCGTCCAGCACATCGACCAGCCCATCTTCGATCCAGCGCACAAACATATTGTATTTCGGTTGGTGGATCACGCACGGCGTCCCCAACTGCTTGAGGATGTGTGACGCGCGCCGGGTATCTTCGGCATTGTAGTTGCTGATCCCGACGTACAGGGCGCGCCCGCTGCGCACGACGTAATCGAGCGCGGACATCGTCTCTTCCAGCGGCGTGTGCGGGTCGGGGCGGTGGCTGTAGAAAATATCGACGTAGTCCAAGCCCATCCGCTTGAGGCTCTGGTCGAGACTGGAGACCAGATATTTGCGCGATCCCCACTCGCCGTAAGGACCTGCCCACATGCGATAACCCGCTTTGGTCGAAATGATAAGTTCGTCACGGTAGCCGCGTAGATCATCGGCGAGGATGCGCCCGAACGTCTCTTCGGCGGAACCGGGCGGAGGACCATAATTGTTCGCCAGATCAAAATGCGTGATGCCGAGGTCGAACGCGCGATGGATCATCGCGCGGCACTGTTCGTACACATCGACTCCGCCAAAATTGTGCCACAACCCTAACGAAACTGCCGGCAGCAGCAAACCGCTCCGCCCGCATCGGTTGTATTTCATCGAAGCATAACGCGCTTCAGAGGGGATGTATGCCACTCCAAAATCCTTTCGCAAGGAGACCGCTCGCATGATTAAGATTTTACCCGATGCTATCCGCAAACGCAGAAACCTGCCCCCGTATGTCGAAAATACGACTTCATGGTTTAATGATGCGACAGACAAGGAGACAACGCCGTGAATTTCACACTCATCAAAGGTCGCTACTACGTCGTCGGCTATTCCCCGGACGGCGACTCGATCAAGTTCAAAGCAGATAACCCGCAGCTCTGGAATCGGCTAGACACCGACAACCGCGCCAAACTGGACGAAAATCTCGCCGAGGACGGCGGAATCATCATGCTGCGCTTGCAGGGCGTGGACGCCTTCGAGACGCATTACTCACCCGAAACCCCTGCCGCGCCCAAAAACCTCAAGGTGGACGCGCGCACGACGCTCAAGAAACCGGACGCGGGCGAACACAAGCAGCCTAAGCGCATCGCATTGGAAGCGACCAACGCCCTGCTGCGGATGCTCGGCATCGAGTCGGCAACGTGGCGTACATGGGGCAAGAACTCATGGGTCAACGGAATCAAGCTCAAGCGGGACGGAGCAGTCGTCGAGATCAAGGACAAGCACGCCGATGCGATCCCCGGCTACATCGTCACCAACGACGCCGAAAAGAACGGCAGACCGATTGCGTGGGCGTTTCCCGGCACGACGCGCGCCGAAGATGGCTTGACGCTGACGACCGACATGCTGGCGACCGGACTGGAACAATCCGCCAATTACCAGCTCGTGAAAATGGGGTTGGTCTACCCGTACTTCTTCATGACGCTGCCGGCAAAACTGCGCAGCAAAATGGCGGACGCGGCGCGGATCGCTCAGCAGGAGGCAGCCCGCCAGCTTGAGCAATTTCGCGGCGCACCGATCCCCGATACGATTTCGAACCTCTGGCTGTTCGACCAGACGATCAACGGCATCGAAATCGACGACTTGAAGCACATCACCGAGGATTTCGGTATCTATCCATATCTGTTCCGGCGGATTGTCAAGCACTGGTACGCGGGGCAGATGCAGCGCTATTGGGACGCATTGACGGCGGGCAGCGACACCGCGTTGTATGATCGTCATGTCGATTTCACGCGGTTCTTCGATGACGGGAATCCCTATGTCTTCGTGATCAGCGATCAGGATTTCGTCCGACTGAACGAGATTTTGCGCATTGAGGGCAAGCGGCTCACGCTGACGAAGCACCCGTTTGACCTCGTGTTCCTGTCATGAGGTCAAACTTGACGAATAAGGCATAAGCCCCGTATCATTTGCACAAAATATTGCAATCGCGTCGCAGTTATGCACATAATTGAAGCCTATTGATTATGTGGAGAAACTACCATGCCGCTGACCGTTCAATCGCTTGAGGTCTACCCGATTGCGCTGACCTACGTCGAACCGCTCAAGACGAGCTTCGGCGACCAAACGCTCAAAGCCGCCGTCGTCGTTCGGCTGTGCAGTGCCGAAGGCATCTGCGGTTGGGGGGAAGCGTCGGTCGAACTGCGCCCCGGCTACGGATCGGAAACCGTCGGCACGGCGATCCATATCATCCGCAATTTCATCGAACCGCTGCTCGTCGGGCAGACATTCGCCGATCCACACGCGGTTGCGGCGGTACTGCGCTCGATTCGCGGTCATCATCACACGCGCGCGGGCGTCGAAGCAGCGGCATGGGATGCCTTCGCGCAGCTTCACGACCTGTCGCTGGCGCGTTACTTCGCCACCTTCCTGCCGGACGGACACGCGCCTCGTCCCGTCGCCTCGGTCGGCGTCAGCATCGGCATGAAACCGACCATCGAAGCGTCCCTCGACATCATCCGCAAGCGCGTGAACGAAGGTTATCGCCGCATCAAGCTCAAGATCGCGCCGGGATGGGATGTAGAACTTGCGCGGGCGGTGCGGTCGGAATTCCCAGACATCGCGCTGATGCTCGACGCAAACAGCGCCTACACGCTGCGCGACACCGAACATCTGAAACAGCTTGACGCCTTCAACCTGCTCATGATCGAGCAGCCCCTCGGTCACGACGACATTTACCAGCACAGCAAGCTGACGCCGCAGCTCCAAACGCCGGTTTGCCTCGACGAAAGCATCAAATCGACCGATGATCTACACCTCGCGCTCGACATCGGCGCGATCCGCATCCTCAACCTCAAACCCGCACGCGTCGGCGGCTTCAGCGAGTCATTGAGCATCTACCGCGTGTGCGCCGAGCATCAGCTTCCGCTCTGGATCGGCGGCATGATGGAGACGGGGATCGGACGCGCGGCGAACCTTGCGCTGGCGTCGCTCCCGGCGGTGACGCTTCCCTGTGATATTTCCGCCACCGACCGCTACTACGTCGAAGACCTGACCGAACCGCCGTTTACGCTCAACGCGGACAGCACGATCACCGTGCCGGATGGCATCGGGATCGGCGTGCGCGTTGAAATGGATCGGATCGCAAAGGCGGTCGCCGCGTGGGAGTCGATGCGCGCCTACGTGTAACATGAAACCCTATCACTTGGCTCAGGAGTTAGGGCTCGCCAGTGCGCGTCCTAGCTCCTGAGCTAAGCTGAGTCTTGCCCCTACGATGCTGCGGGGGTATCAACCTTGCCGAGTACATAGCGGTTCATCCAACCGAGCAGCGCCTCATTTTGCGCGCGCCGTATCACCGGATCGCCGCCAATCGACCCGGCGTGCGGCGAATTCGGCAGGCGCAGCATCTCCACGACGCAGCCGTGCGCCTTCAACATGGTGTAGAACTGCTCCGATTGTTCCGCCGGGCAGCGCCAATCGAATTCACCCTGAATGAGCAGCGTCGGCGTGGTGCAGGTGTGCGCGTTGGTGATCGGCGAACAGCGGGCATAAACTTCGGGGATTTCGTAGGGGTGCCCGCCCATTTCCTCGACGGCGAACCACGCCGAAATGTCGCTCACGCCGTACATGCTCACCCAGTTCGTGACCGGGTTCTCCGGCACGGCGGCTTTGAAGCGCCGGTTGTTGGCGACGATCCAGCACGACAGATTACCACCCCCCGAAATGCCAAACACGCCGAGGCGATCCGGGTCGGCGTAGCCCTGCGCAATGGCGGTATCGACGCCCGCCATCAGGTCGTGATAATCGAGATTGCCCCAATCGCCCTTGATCGCCGTCGAGAATTCATCGCCATAGCCGAGTGAGGCACGGTGATTGACCATCAACACGGCATACCCTGCCCCGCACAGCATTTGTGAGTCGAAATGGAACATATGACCGAACGCGCTGTGCGGTCCACCGTGTATGTTGAGCGTCGTGGGGTACGGCGCTTCGCCTTCGGGCGGGAGCAAAATCCAGCCCTCGACCTGCACGCCGTCGCTGCCGGGGAAAAGCAGTCGCTCCACTTGCGGCAGTTTGACAGAGTTCAGCCACTCGTCGTTGATGCATGTAAGCTGCCGCTCGTTCGTGCCGTCGAGGTTCGCACTGTACAGGTCAATCGGATGATTCAAGTCGCTGACGAGGAAGAGGAGCTTGTCTGCCCCCGCGCTCTGAAGCAGCACCGCGCGCTCCCCTGTCACCAGCGGCACACACGTTTCTTCGCCGTCCAGCGCGACCTTGTAGATGTGGATCGTGCCGCCTGTTTGCACCCGCCCATACGCCCATTCGCCATCCGGGGTGAAACGAATTTTCGGCGGTGGCGATCCGAGCGGCATATCGGGCTGCAAACCGCCGTCCACGCCAACCTTGAGCCCCGCCGTGCGGCAGACCGGATCGCCGCCCGCGGGATCGAGCACCCACATATCTGTCTTCGAGCCAATGGCTTTCCCGTGCGGCGTCCCGGTGAAGACGATCCGCTTGCCGTCCGGGTGCCAGCTTGCCGAGTTGATACTGCCCCAGTCTTCTGCCAATGTACGCAGTGCGCCGCTTTCGAGGTCAACCAGCTTCATCTTGCCGAAGAATGCCTTGTGCGTATCGGGCTCGAGCGCCGCCGCAAACAGGATGGATTTGCCATCCGGCGACCACTGCGGATTGCTGTTCATCAGCTTATCGTCGGTCAGGCGGCGCGGCTTGGCATCTTTTGCTTCCAAATCCAGCACGTAGAGCGACTGCGCGGCATCGTCAACATAATTCACGCCATCTACGCGGTAGACATGACGCGTCACCCGGTACGGCTTGCCGGGGTCGCGTGGTTCTTCGGTCGGCACAGTCGTAAAGGCGATCTGCTTGCCATCCGGCGACCACGCCGCCGGGCTGCCGACGCCCTGCTTGAGCGACGTGACCGCCCGCGCCTCGCCGCCATCCACCGGGATCACGTAAAGCTGTGGCTTTTCATTCCGCGTGGAGAGAAACGCGATCTGCTTACCATCCGGCGACCAGCGCGGGCTGCCATCGCGCGCCGTGCCGCTCGTGAACTGGCGCATCTCGCCGGTTGCCAGCGTCAGCATCCAGATCGCGCTGTATTCTTTGTCTTTTTCGGAATCAACATGCGTGACCGTATAGGCAGCACGCTCGCCGTCCGGCGAGAGCTCTGCCTCCGTGATGAACTTCAGGCGAAATAGGTCAGCCGGTTCGACCAATCGTTTATCCACAGAACATTCTCCTCATGAATTGGCAGCGTCAAGCCGGGATACGGGTAAAGCGCACAGTCGCACTCAGCGCCACCACATCCGGCGTCTCGAACACGAGCAAACCGACCGGGCACAGGAAGCGCATCTCGTCAATGGCACGCATCGGGAACTCCGCGCCGCCGAACAGCGGCGAACCGACCATCAGGTGATCGCCCTCCAGCCGAAAGATCAGCTTCGACAGCGGGCTGTCAAACGTACCGACGTATTGTTCAAGCTGGCGCGGATCGGACTGGTAGGTCGGGTCGAACGCTAAGCGCTGAAGCGGAAGCGCATGACCGGGCGCAACCACGAGGTTGATGTACTCCGCCGGAGCGTCGGCTTCGAGCATGAAGCTGACCACCATGTGACCACCTACCGGTGAAGGAGCGGCATACAGACCGGGGCGCACAGCGCTGAGCGGGAGCGGCTGCATCTGCCACACGAGCACAAGATCATCCCCCTCACGTTTGATTTCCGCCGCGCCGGAGTTCGCGCCGACATACGTCCCGACATACTTGTCCCACAGCGTCCGATCTGGCTCGATGGTGGGCAGCGGCGGCGTCTCGGCGGGCAAATCGAGCAGCCGGTCGAGGATGTGTTCGGTGATCTCCGCCTCGTATTTGCCCCACAACGCCGCATTGTTCGCCAGAATGATCACCGCCGTGCCGGTTTCGGGCACAAACTCGAAGCTGCTGGCAAAGCTGCTGATGCGCCCGCCGTGACCGACGATCCGCACGCCTTTGTAGAGGTACGACGAGAAGGTCAAGCCGTAGCCGTCGTCGTTAAGTCCCGCGAACTTGAAATACGGCGTGTGCATCTCGGCGACCCGTTCCGGCGCGAGGATCTGCTTGCCGCCGAAGCTGCCGCCGCTGAGGTGCATGATCGCAAAATTCGCCAGATCGAGCACGGTGGACATAACGAAACCGGACGGGTAGTGCATGGAGTTGTCGGCATAGTGGTGCTCGACTTCCAACTCACCTTGCGGGTTCAGCGTGTGTGACTGCGCCAGCGGGTAGGTCATGGCGATGGTCGGGTCGAACGTCGTGCGCTTCATGTCCAGCGGATCGAACACCAGCTCTTGCATCAATTGGGTGTAGGGCTTCCCGCCGATGTGTTCGGCGATGTACCCGGCGAGATTGATCCCCGGATTGCTGTACGACCAGAGCTTACCCACCGGAGCGACCAGCGGATACCCCGACACATCGCGGTAAACGCCTTCGCGCAGTCCGGCTGCCTCGCGCGATCCATAATGATCGGCGGCGGTCGGGAGCGCGGCGGTGTGCGTCAGCAGCTTGCGCAGCGTGACCTCACTCACCGCGCCGGGCACGCTCAGTTGAAAGTCGGGCAGCACTTCGTCAATCGGCGTGTCGAGTTCAAGCTGCCCCGTCTCGACCATGCGCATAATCGCCGTCGAAGTCAGCGGTTTCGAGGTCGAACCGATGCGGAAGATCGTCCCCGGCGTAACCGGGATGCCGCCCTCCTCGACGCTCGTCACGCCGAACCCGCGCGCATAGATCAACTTGCGCTCATGGACGATTGCCAGCGCCGCGCCGGGAACTTTCGCGGCTTGCATGGCGGCAGTCACCAGCGCCTCAAGTTCAATTAGGTTAAGCATTGTCGCCTCATCAAGAGTGAGTAAGTAGGGTCACAGCGCCCTGTGATTACGCACAGTCTAACACGCAAGCAATGTTTTGTGCAATCGAAATGCAATTTGCACAACGACGTTTCAGCGCTTATAGTTAATGGTGCATATGGGCATTAGTGAAGTAGACAAGCTGATTATCCACACGGTGGCAAAAGTATGAAGAACTACGACGTTGTTTTGCGCGGCGGAACCGTCTACGACGGCAGCGGGGGCGTGCCGACTGCCGCCGATGTGGCGCTGCACCGTGACCTGATCGCCGCAGTTGGCGAACCGGGAACGCTGCCCGGTACGCGGGTCATCGACGTGACCGGGCTGGCGGTCGCGCCGGGTTTCATCAATATGATGTGCTGGGCAGTCGAAACGCTGATCGAAGATGGGCGGTCACAGAGTGACATCCGGCAGGGCGTGACACTCGAAGTGATGGGCGAAGGCTTCTCGATGGGTCCGCTCACCGACGCGATGAAAGAATCAGGCGTGCGCGGGCTGCTCGGCACGGACGACATCAAGTACGACGTCACATGGACGACGCTGGGGGAATACCTCGATCATCTGGTGAAGCGCGGCGTGTCGTGCAACATCGCCTCGTTCGTCGGCACATCGACGCTGCGCATCAATCAGATGGGTTACGCGGATCGCCCACCTACCCCCGCCGAACTGGACGGCATGAAGCAGTTTGTACGGCAGGCGATGGAAGAAGGCGCGGTCGGCTTGTCCTCCGCGTTGATATATCCGCCTGCCAGCTACGCGCAGACCGACGAATTGATCGCCTTGGCGCGCGTCGCCGCCGAGTACGACGGCATTTACATCTCGCATCTACGCAGCGAAGGACACCGCTTCTACGAGGCGCTTGACGAATTCATGACGATCATCCGCGAGGCGAAGATTCGCGGCGAGATCTATCACCTGAAAGCCGCCGGTCACGCTAACTGGCACAAGATGGACGAGGTGATCCGCCGCGTCGAAGCGGCGCAGGCGCAGGGGTATGCCATCACTGCCGATATGTACAACTATACGGTGAGCGGCACGGGGTTATCCGCCTGTATTCCGCCGTGGGTGCACGAAGGCGGAACGGACGCGCTGCTCAACCGCCTGCGCGACTTGAATCTGCGCGAGAAGATCAAGGCGGATATGAACGCGACGACGACCGAGTGGGAAAACGTCTGGCTG
>JACSRG010000071.1 GCA_014879865.1 Anaerolinea sp. | reverse complement strand
AGGCAGTCTCCTTGAGCGTATCATGACTTCATTTTACAACCTTGGTGGGCAAGTGGAGGCTGTTATAATCAGTAGTCAGTTATCAGTAGTCAGTATTCAGGAGGCATAATCATGCGTCGTGGTTTTGTTGGTCTCATAGTAGGACTGCTGGTACTCAGTTTGATGGGCTGCTCAATGTCTGATCTCGTGTTTGGCAACAGCAACGTGAGACGTGTGAAGATTGCTGGCGATGCCATGGAGCCGAATTTCCATGATGAACAAATCGTCGATGTTGAAGAAGTTCCGGTTGAAGACCTGCAACGTGGTGACGTGATTGTCTTTACGGTCAAAGATGAAAAGCAGTATCTGAAACGCCTCATCGGTTTGCCCGGTGAGACTGTGAAAATTCGCGCTGGGAAAGTCTACATCAATGGTAAGGTGTTGGACGAGCCATACATCAAAGAATCTGCACACAGCGATATGCCTGTGCGCACTGTGGAGTCAGATAGATACTTTGTGTTAGGCGATAATCGCAACAATAGCGCGGACTCACGCGCCTTTGGCTCAATTCCGGGCGCGAGCATTCTCGGGCGCGTGAAGCAATAGAGCTCACGCGACTCATCTCTCGCGACTCCCTGACTATACTTGCACCGCACTGCGTCTGGTGCAGTGTAGGTGTCGGACTAACGCACTATCGCACTACTTCACTTCATGATCAGTGGCAGATAGAGGCGATATTGCGGCGGCGGCGGTGTGTTGACGTAGTTGTACACTTTGTTGTTGCACGGCAGCACACTGCCCAGCCGGATCAGGTCGCCGATGTCCGTCTGCAAATTGCCGAAGGTCTCGGTGAAGGGCAGGGTGATGCTGGGGATGTCGGCGAAACTCGTCACGCACGGGAACAACGGAGCGTAGTAGACGTGCCCGCGCGAGGTGATTTTGGCCGTCAGCATCGCTTTCACGCTCACCGGTTCGATCGTTTGCGAGATGGGCTGCCGCTGCGCAAAGCTCAACGCAAAATCGAAGTGCGGGCCGCTGACGGGATCGGTGGCCGTGATGGTGGCGACGATGCTGGGCGGGAACTCCATGATGAGGAACTTGGTACCGACTTCCGCCGTGATGGGCTTGAAAGGCTCCATCTCAAAGGTTTGCCGGATGGAGGTGATGGCCGGTTGCCCGCTGCCCGCCGCCGGTGTGAAGATCGCCGTGATGCTGATCGCAGTGGCGGGTATCTGAAGAACCACAGGATCGATCAACACTCCCGCCAGGCCGAACTCCGACACAAGGTAGACGGTGGAGGAAAGCTCCTCTCCGTCGACGATGTAAGTGCAATCGTAACGCGGCGCATTCGGCGAACGACACACCGCCACGGTCGAATCGCCGATGATGGCGTTGACGATCTCTGTAATTTCCTCGCCAAGGTCCTCGGCGATGATGGTATTGCCAAACAGGCCGCGCAGAAAGCAGCCGGTCAGCAGCAACGCGGTGAAGGACAACAGGACGGCGCTGACGAACGAACGAATACTGCGAGGTAACATCGCGTTTTCCTCCCTTGCTATGATGTTTTTGAGTGAAGCGGAGAACGCCCGTGGTCGGGGTGCAGGTTGGCTAGGCCTGCCGGGCGTTGGCTATTTTCCATTATAATCCCTGTGGCAAGCTCCTCGCTCTTACCAAAATTCCGAGGTGCGCTTGAGGCACTCCGATGACCATTCGCACTGATCGTGCTTACGCTCTTGAACTCGATCGTGCCGACGATCTGGCGCAGTTTCGCGACGAGTTCGTGATCGACGATCCGGATCTGATCTATCTCGACGGCAATTCGCTGGGGCGACTGCCCAGGCGCAGCGTTGAGCGGATGCGTGAAGTCGTCGAACGCGAGTGGGGCTCGCGGCTGATTCGCGGCTGGAACGAGGGCTGGTTCACGTTGCCCCAGCGCGTGGGCGCGAAGATCGCGCAGCTGATTGGCGCGCAGGCCGATGAGGTGATCGCCGCTGATTCTACTTCGGTGAATTTCTTCAAGTTGGCCGTTGCGGCGCTGCGCGCCAGACCTCAGCGGTCAAAGATCATCACC
>JACSRG010000783.1 GCA_014879865.1 Anaerolinea sp. | reverse complement strand
CCGCTTCCCGGAACGCAAACGGTGAGTCGAACACTCGAACCCACCCATGAAGAAGCTCTTAAACAACGCCATCCGCCTACCTTCACTCATTGGACTCACGTTATAAAAGCACCTTTGGCGCATCGACTTCGCGGTTCGGGACGGTCGTCGGCAGTTCTTGGTGGTAGACGCGCGTCGGGATAATGCCACAGCCCCCGAAGCGCTCCATCACCCGGATTTGCGCCAGCACATCTTCGCCGCTGTGCTCGACCGGGAGGTCGCCCCAGAAATCAAACCCGCCGCACTTGCGCAGTTTTTCCGTATCGTATAACACGCATCCTCCGACCCACGCGACGCGATACTTGCGCTGCGTGGCGGGCGTCAGCTCCAGTCGATCCGCCACATGCAGGATGTTCGCCGCGTTGTGCAGCTTATGTCGATCCCATGCCGGCGTGTTCGGGCGGACGCGCTCCGGTTCGACGCGCGTATCCCAGAACTCAATCGCCTGCTGCTGTGGGCGCACATCTTCGATGAAGCTGTACCCCGGCACGGCGCAGCCGACGAAGCCGCAGCCTTCCTCGCGCATCGCGGTCAGCATCCGCTCAACAGCGTCCGGCTCGAACAACAGATCGTCGTCGCTGAATAGGGCATACGGCGCGGTCGCTTGTGCCAGTAAAAAGCCGCGATGCTCCGCTAAGCCGCGCCGGGGCAGGTGTTTGAGCAGCACCGGATCGTGTCCGTGTGCCGCGAGGACGCGCAGCACCGCGTGCACTTCGCCGGAGTCGGCAGCACCGCCGTTTTCGGTTTGATCGGATACGAGCACGCGGAAGTCGCGAAAGGTCTGCCCGATCAACGTTGCCAGTGTGACCGCCAGCGCCGCTGGACGCTGATACGTAGGAATCAGTACATCGACCTGATGCGTCATCACTCACCTTGAACTGACTGTAATGAATATTGTTAGTTTAACACGAGCACCAATTACGTAAGAAAGTCGCTTGTGAAACTTTCTACATGAGGACTGAAAATAACCTTATGACACAGTCAGGAGAACCAACCCTATGAAACTCAGTCGCAACCGCCTACTTATTTCAGTGGCGTTGATCGTGGTCGTGGTGGTGGGCGTCGCACTCGCCCTGAACAGCATGAACAGCGCTGCTCCCACGCCCGCCAACGCCGGACCGAACCGTGCCATCGTCCAGAACATCACACCGCAGCAGTATCAGGCGGATTTCACCTCGCGCGAACACTTGCTGATCGACGTGCGCACGCGCGAAGAATTCGCCAGCGGGCATATCGCCGGGGCGGTCAACATCCCGGTAGAAGAGATCGGCAGTCGTTTATCCGAAATCCCGGCGGACGAAACGGTCGTCCTGTACTGCCGCAGCGGCAATCGCAGTGCTCAGGCATCGCAAATTCTGAATCAGAATGGCTATTCGACCGTTTACGATCTGGGCGGCGTGATCGCGTGGACGGCGGCAGGGCTGCCATTGGAGTAGCTTTACCCCTCAACCCCCAGCCCCTTCTCCCACGCAAGCGGGGAGAAGGGGAGTCGTGGAGTCTGGCTATTTGTTGGCTTGAATCCAGCGCATGGTCTTGCTCGCCAGCCGATCCAGTGCTTCGACTGACATGGCAATGTGATCCTCTTTGGTATCTTCTTCTTTAGCGTGCGACAGCCCGCGCAGGCTTTGCACGAACATCATGATCGTCGGGATGCCCGCGCGCGCCACTTCCGCCGCATCGTGCAGCGGACCGCTCGGTAAGCGGTGGACGACGCCTGCCGTCTCGTGGATCGCCTCATCGCACAGCTCGATCAGCTCCGGATTGAACAGAATCGGGTGAATCTGCCAGATGCGCCGCCATTCGACGCTCACGTTTTCCTCGGCGGCGAAGCGTTCGCTCGCGTCCTTCGCCTCTTGCAGCATCCGCGCGAGGGCGGCCGCATCCATGTGCCGCTGGTCGAGGGTGATGTCACACTGACCGACGACGGCGGTGACGATCCCCGGTTTGGTCACGACACTGCCGACCGTACACACGCCGCCGTTGCGCTTGCCGATTTCGCGGATTTCGAGCGCGAGCTTCGCCGCCGCGCCGAGCGCATCACGACGCTGATCCATCGGCGTTGACCCGGCGTGCGCCGACTGCCCGACAAAGCGAATCGCGTGGCGTTCGACGCCAAATGTCCCTAACACGACGCCGAGCGGCAAGCCGAGCTTTTCCAGCACGGGACCCTGCTCGATGTGCAGTTCGAGGTAGGCGGCGGCGTTGGCAAGCTGACGGTTTGCCTGCTTGACCTGATCGAGGTCGAGGTCGAAGCGGGCGATGGCATCAGTCAGCTTGACGCCATCGCGATCCACGAGATTGCGCAGATCGTCGGGGTTCATCGTGCCGGACGCCGCACTCGACCCGAATAGACTGCGTCCGAAGCGCGCGCCTTCCTCATCTGCCCAATCCACCAGACGCACGGTGATCGGCGGCTTGCCCTCCGCCGCGATCCGCCGCAGGACTTCCAGCCCCGCCACGACGTTGAGGCAGCCATCGAGCCACCCGCCGTTGGGCACAGAGTCGATGTGCCCGCCCATCAGCATCGACGTATCCGACTCGCCGCGCAGCGTGATCCACGTATTGCCTGCCTCGTCCCATTCGTATTCGACGGGCAAGCCCTCCAGCTTGGAACGCAGCCATTCGCGGGCTTTGACCCACGTGTCGGTGAATGCGACGCGCTGTGCGCCATCGTCGTTTCCGGTGAGTGCGCGCAGCTCCTTCAGTTCGTCAATCGTGCGTTGGGGATTCAGTGCCATGTCCAAACCTCGTGAGAATTACAGGCTCAACTTGCCGGGGCAGAACAGATCGTTCGGGTCGAGCGCTGCCTTGATGCGCTGGAGCGCCAGCATCCCGTCGCCGTACTGCGCCTGCATATAGGGTGCCAACCGCATCCCCACACCGTGATGGTCGTTGATGACCGCGCCCGCTTCGAGCGCCGCTTCAACCCCTGCCTTGATGATCCGGTCATGGAGCGCCTTCGCATCTTCGAGGCGGTCGGGTCCTTTCGGCACCTTCATGCGCGCGTAGATCATCGAACCCCATTCGTACCAGTGCGAGAAATGCGTGTTGAGCGACAGATTGTACTCCGTTGGACATGCAGCGCGAATCGCCGTCGTCGTCGCGGTGTAGACGGTTTCGATATGTTCGAAGTCGGCAACCACGTCAATCGTCCCCCAGATGCTCGGCAGTTCGGGCGCGTAGGGCGGGTAGTAGAACACGTAGCGTCGATCCCACCACAGCGCGCCAATCGACGGGGGCAGTTCGATGCCGTTCAGTTCGCGGCACAGCTTCGACGCGATCTGCGCTTCCAGTTCGACCAGTTCGGGGTATTCGCCATCGAACATCATGACGAGCGTCGGCTTGTCGAGCGGCATTTCGACCGCCCGCGCGAGGCTGTGCGCTGCTGCATGGACATCGTACAGGCGCATGACCGGCGGCTTGAGTCCGGTGGTCATGATGCGCCGTCCGGCTTCGACCCCATCGGACTGGTTGGCGAAAGCGAATACACTGAACACACGGTGCTTAGGCAGCAAATGCAGTTTGACGTTCGCCGCCGTGACGATGCCGAACGTGCCTTCCGCGCCGACGAGGAGCTGCGTCAATTCGGGACCCGCCGCATGACGCGGCACATTCGGCGTGTTGACGATTTCGCCCGTCGGCGTGACCCATTCCACGCTCAAGACGTGTTCTTCGATCTTGCCGTACTTGGTCGAAAGTACACCAGACCCCCGCGCGGCGATACTCCCGCCGATGGTTGCCCATTCTGCCGAAGCAGGATAGTGCGTGAAGGATAAGCCCATCGGGTTAAGCTGCGCCTCGAAATCACGGCAGGCAAGCCCTGCTTCGACAATGCACGTCAGCGACTTTTGATCAATTGAGCGGACGCGCTGCATCCCGCGCAGATCGACGACGATTCCGCCTTCGGTCGCGTTCGCCGCGCCCTGCACGCCGCTCCCGCCGCCCCAAGGGGTGATCGGTACGCGGTGCTCATTCGCCAGCCGCACAATCGCGGCGACCTGTTCGGTGCGGGATGGACGCACGGCGAGATCGGGGCGGCTGACCGGCTGACCCGCGCCCGTCGCCGCAATCGCGTACCAGTATTGGTCGTTGGCGTAATGGACGCGGGCTTCGTCCGCCGCCATCACATTCGCGTCGCCGACGATGCCCGCCAGCGCATCCCTCAGTGTGCCTACCAGCCCCATGATTTGCCTTCTGTGAAATCGCGGTTCTTGACCTTGACCTCGACTTTTTCGAGTTCTTCCACCGCGTCGATCAAGTGCTGTGAGAAGCGCGAAAAGGCGATTTCGCCTTTTTCCGCCGTGCCGCGATGCGGGTTGCCCATGATCCCGCTGTCGGTGAATTCCTCGTGCTCAAATGGGAAGTTGAAGTACTGGTAACCTTGAAATTCCGCGTCGGGCATACCGTCTTTCTTCGCCCACGCCTCACCGAGCCACTTGGGGGCGTGTGCCTTGTCCACGACGGCGCGGTCGAGCCGCACCAGCTTGGGATCGTGTGCCAAGCACTGCGATGTTTCCAGTTCGCCCGCGTGCCAGCCGGGGGTTTCTTCGACGGGACCCTCAAGCACGTCTTTCAACATGCCGATGTAGCGTTCGGCATATGGCTTGTAGTAGGCGATCAGCGCGCCGGTCTCGTTGCGCAGTTTGCGCAGCACGGGATCAATCACCTTGACATTCGAGCCATGTCCATTGACGAAGATCAGGCGGTTAAAGCCGTGATGGATCAGACTGCGCCCGACATCGTAAATCATGTTGAGGTAGGTATCCGCTCGCAGCGTGATCGTTCCCGCGCCCCAACCGGGTTCGCGCATGTGCTGCGGCGAATAACCCATCCAGATCGTCGGCGTGTAGAGAATACCTGCCTCTTCACCTGCGCGCTGCGCGACTTCGGTCGCCGTGATCGTGTCGCAGTAGAGGGGGAGGTGTGGTCCATGTTGTTCGAGGCTTGCCTTCGGAATGAGGATCGTATCTGAGTGTTTCAGGTAGTTTTGAATATCGACATAGCTCAGGTCGCCCAGACAAAAGGACGGGAATCCGAGCGATTTCGTGCTTCTTTCCGCCATTTTCCTGCTCCTAACTTAACAGTTGCGCCAGCGCATCAAACGTGGCATCGGCGAACCGATCCTCGTTGATGTGTGCGTCGATCTCTTGATATGCGATTCCCGGTTTGAGTCCGTGTTTCAGAATGTCGCGGCAGGTCTGGTTGACTTCGGGATTCCAGAACGCACCGCCGTCGATGTCCATTACTGACCCGCCGCCGAGCGGCACGAGTACGCTTACGTCGCCTGTCGCGGCGTTGAGCTTGGTCAGCAAGTGCTGCGTCGCGCGGATTTGCTCGTCGGGCGTCACCCGCACCAGTGTGAATTCGGGATTGTGGTAGTACATGGGGCGATCCCGGAACTGCTCCGGGACTTCGTGCTTTGCCGCGAAGACCATGAAGTCGAGGCAGCCGGGGATGATCAACTGGGGGAGTCCGGTTTCCGCCGCCGCATCCATGCGGTTTGATCCGCCATTGTGGAATCCGCCCGCGATATAGCCGGCGATCTCGCTCAACGTGTAGTCCAGCACGGCGCTGAAATAGCCCTGCCGGATCAGTTCGTCCATCGCCACACCGCCGACCCCATTCGCGTGGAAGATCACGAAGTCGTAGCCAAGCGCTTCGACTTTCGGGCGCACGCGCATGAGCGGCTTGGTCGTATTGCCGAGCATGGTCGCCGCGATAGCGGGCTTGTCGGGCGTATGGGGGATGCGTTCGGCGTACGCATGTGCCATCCCGGCAATCGCCGCCGCCGCGCTGTCGAAAATCGTGCGGCTGATCGGGTTGAGTCCGAGGATGTCCACGATGGAGTGCATGACGAGCACGTCTTTCGTGCCAACGAACGGCGCGAATTTGCGCTGACCAGAGGCTATTGGGGAGACGATCAGCTTGGGAAAGCCGACGGGCAGCACTTTCATCGCCGCCGCTGCCAGCACCGATCCCTCTGCGCCGCCCAGCGCAGCGACGCCATGAATCCGCCCTGCGTTGAACAATTCCAGCGTGATCTGCCGGACGCCCTTGAGCATCTCCTCGACGGCTTTGCCGCGCGTCCCGGCGCTGCGCAGCGCGTCGATGTCCGATCCGGCAGCTTGCGCGACGACGCGGCGGTTGAAATCCGCTTCGATTCCAACCGCCTCGCCGAGTATGCCTGAATCAAGGACGAGCGTCGCGCAGCCGAGCGCGCGCACGCGATCACGCAGATAGGCGGTTTCCGGTCCCTTCGTATCGAGTGTGCCGATCAGAAGAACCGTCGCCATGAGCTTACGCGCCGCAGGCGCGCAGGTGACGGATGCTGTTCTCGACGTGCTTCGTGTACGCGGCGTCGCTCATCAAATCGCTGCCGTGATCACGGATGAACTTGAGTTCCGCTTCACTCGCTTCCGTGCCTGCGTCTTCGTCTTTTTCCGCCAGCGGCGAACGGTCGAATGGCACGACGAATTCCACCGTGAGCGGACCATTGGGATAGCCGGCATCCTTGAGCGTCTGGATCAGCTTCGCCCAGTCCAACGCGCCTTCGCCCGGCGGGCGGCGGTTGTTATCGGCAACGTGGAAATCGACCAGATGCTTACCCGTGTTGAGAATTGCCTGATACGGATCGGCTTCTTCGATGTTGATGTGGAACGCGTCAAGCGCCACGCCGACGTTCGGTTCGCCGACATCTTCCATCAAGCGCAGTGCTTGATCGTGACGGTTGAGGAAATTAGTCTCGAAGCGGTTGAGCGGCTCCAAGCCAATGCGGATGCCGTACTGCGCCGCGTGCCGCGCGCATTGACGCACGCCTTCGACCGCCCATTCCCATTCCTGTTCGGGCGTCGCACGCGGGGTAACGCGCCCGACTTCATTCGGCACAAGCGTGAACATATTCCCACCCAATGCGGCAACCATGTCGAGGCACTCGTTGACGTAGCGCACGCTCATTTCGCGGTAGTACACGTCTTGGTGGATCAGGTCGCGTCCGGCGATCATGATGCTGACCGAGCCGAAACACTTCAGGTTGTTGTCGTCGAGCAGTTGGCGGACGTGCTTCCAGTCGTACTTGCGCGGTTCGCCCATGATCTGAATGCCGTCATACCCTAGCCGGCTAAGGCGCTGGATTGTGACTTCGACGGGTTCGGGGCGCATCCAATTGTGCATACAAATGTGCATAGGGGGTCTCCTCAAAACCATTAATTCAAAGCCCATCGCGAAAGACAACGATGGAAAACAGTATCATTCGATAGGAGTATACACTTGTTTTGTTTGACATCGCAAGCATATATAAGCTCACATAAAGTGAGTTGGTTTACGTATAATTCGGTTGACATCTCTCCCAAAGTTATGTTATTGTAGCACCAATGATTGAGTATTTATATCGAATAGTTTCAAATGTTGATGATTGTGCTTTCGATTCATTACTACTCCCCCCCTGAGTCTAGCCAATCTGAGCGTTATCCGCTGATCTGTCGGCGGTCGCTGTCGCCTTTGTTCAGTCAAGGAGGTGCGTGTTCGGTATAACCCGTCCCACAACCGTTAATGGGCTGTCTGAAGTTAGTGTGTCTATTTCACTTAAGGAGTAACCCTGTGTTAAAGAAATCCCTGCTTCTCATTGTAATTCTCGCACTGTTGCTGGGTGTTTCGGTGCGCGCGCAAGGCGTTACGGAACTCAACATTTGGTGGGCAGAGTGGGATCCCGCGAACTATTTGCAGCAGATCGGCAATGAATACGAAGCCGCCACCGGGATCAAGGTCAATGTCGTGCAGACGCCGTGGGGCAGCTATTTTGATCGCGTGGCGACCGAATGGGCGGCGCAGGGGTCTGCGTTCGACATGGTTGTCGGCGACAGCCAGTGGCTCGGTCAGGCAGTGACGGAAGGTCACTATGTCGATATGACCGAATTCTTGACCAGCACGGGCATCAAGGATACGGTGACTCCGGCAACGCTGACCTACTACGGCGAATACCCGGCGGGCAGCGGCAGCTTCTACGCGTATCCGACCGAAGGTGACGCCAATGGTTGGGCGTACCGCCGTGATCTGTTCGAAGATGCCGACAACATGGCGGCATTCGAAGCGGCATACGGTCGTCCGCTTGCCATCCCGACGACGTGGGCAGAACTGCGCGACATCGCCGAATTCTTCACCCGCCCGGACGAAGGTCTGTACGGCATCGGCGTATACACGCAGATCGACTATGACGGCATTACGATGGGCTTCCAGAACCCCTTCTTCGCCTTCGGCGGCGACTGGTACGATGAGGGCTTCAATACGCTCGGCGTGGTCAACTCCGATGGTGCAGTGCAGGCGCTCGAACTCTACCGCGAACTGTATTCGTTCGCTCCGCCCGGCACCAACAACGCCTTCTTCGCCGAAATGAACGACGTGTTCACCAACGGGCAAGCGGCGATGATCATGAACTACTTCGCCTTCTTCCCCGCGCTGGCGAACCCGAATATCAACCCGTATGCCGATGTCACCGGCTACTTCCCGATGCCTGCGGGTCCCGATGGCGAACGCTTTGCCGCGCTCGGTGGTCAGGGCATCAGCATCAATAACTACATCTCTGACGAACGCAAGCAGGCGTCGTACGACTTCATCACGTGGTTCGCCACGCAGGAAGTTCAGCAGCGGTGGGCAGAACTCGGCGGCTATACCTGCAATATCGCCGTGCTCGAATCGCCGGAATTCCTCGAAGTCGCGCCGTTCAACGCAGCTTTCGCCGAAACCATGACCTTCGTCAAGGACTTCTCGAACATTCCTGAATTCGGTCAGCTTCTCGAAGTCGCACAGCGCTATCTCCACGCCTACATCGTGGGTGGTGAAGGCACAGCGCAGGACGCGCTCGACAACATGGCTGCCGAAATGGATGAAATCCTCGTCGATGCCGGGTATGTCAGCGAGTAATTTCTAAGCACGCGCGTAGGGGCAAGGCACGTCTTGCCCCTACCTTACCTGCGGTTTTCATCCCCGTTCCTAGAGGTGATTTGTGGCACAAATCAGTACCGCTCAACCCGTACAGGCAGCGCCTCGTCCCGCTGCCCGTCGTCATATGAGTGACAGGCGGATCATCCAGTTATTTATCCTGCCGACGATCATCCTGCTCATTCTCATGAATATATTCCCTTTGATTTACAGCTTATTTTTGTCGTTCAACGAGTACTCGGTCATTTCTTCGGATGCGCCGGTCTGGGTTGGGCTGAATAACTACACGAGCATTCTTTCGGACGCGCAGTTCTGGCACAACTTCGGCGTGACCGGTACGTATGCATTGGTGTCAGTCGCGCTGCAAACAGTGGTCGGCTTCGGCTTGGCGATGCTGCTGCGGACGAAATTCACCGGCAGCGGCGTGGTCACGACGCTGATCCTCGTGCCGATGATGCTCTCGCCGATTGTCGTGGCGGTTTTCTGGCGGCTGATCTTCAACCCATCGTACGGCATCTTCAACTACATCTTCGGCTTTCTGACGCTCCTCCTGCCGACCATCGTCGCGCTGATCGTCATTGCGCTGCTGTGGGGTTCAGTTCCGCGCATTCTAGGCGAGGGGCGCAAAACCGCCGGGTATATCGCGCTGATCGTCCTGATCCCGATCATCGCGCATCTGGTGTGGAGCGTAGTACTCGGACAGTCGGCGTCCTACGGGGAGTTTTTCACCCGTGTGACGACCGCCGAGACCGCGCCCGAATGGTTGGGCGAACCGGCGCTCGCGCTGTGGGCGATCATCATCGTCGATGTCTGGATGTGGAGTCCATTCGTCATGCTGCTTTGCCTTGCCGGGTTGAGCGCCATCCCCGAATACCTGTATGAAGCTGCCGCCATCGACCGCGCCAGCGGATGGTTTCAGTTCCGGCGAATCACGCTGCCGCAGGTCATGCCGCTGCTGCTGATCGCGGTGCTGTTCCGCACGATTGAGGCGTTTAAGCAGTTCGATCTGGTCATGGGCTTGACCGGCGGCGGTCCCGGCGACGTGACCGAAACGGTCAGCGTGCAGTTATACCAGTTGGCGTTTCAGGGACAATTCGACACGGGCAAATCGTCCGCACTGGCGTACATCGTGCTGGTCGTCATCATCGCCGTGAGCAACCTATACATTCGCGCGCTCAACCGCGCACGGGAGGGATGATCGCGATGACGAATTCAACCTATACCCCATCTGCCCCGGTTAACTACTCGACCCGCGTCGATAAGGTCGGCGGTGGCTACCGCGTCGGCGTGACTGTCCGCGCGATCATCGCGGTGTTTATCGCCTTCGTGATGCTCGTCCCGGTTTTCTGGATGGCGATGACCGCGTTCAAATCGCGCCCCGAAGCGGTCTCCGCCCCGCCGACGCTGTTTTTCCAGCCGACACTCGAAGGCTTTGTCAGCCTGCTGACCGCGCGCCGCCAGCTCACGCAGACGGAAATCGCCGAGCTAGGCGACGGCAGTCAGTTGGATTGGGCGAACCAGATCGCGCTGCTGCGCGGGCAAACGATCATCGGGCAGAGCGCGTTTCTGCGCCAACTGCTCAATTCGCTGATCATCGCGGGCGCGTCCACCTTCTTTTCGGTAGCGTTCGGGGTGCTGTCGGCATATGCCTTCAGCCGCTTCAACATTCCCGGCAAAGATGATCTACTCTTTTTCATCCTCAGTCAGCGTATGCTGCCTGCTGTCGTCGTGACTATCCCGATCTTCCTGATGTACAAAGAGACGGGCTTATACGACACGCACTTCGGCATGATTCTGCTGTACACGAGCTTTAACCTGTCGTTCTCGGTGTGGCTGCTCAAGGGCTTCATCGACGAAATCCCGAAGGAATACGAGGAAGCCGCGCTGGTCGATGGCTACACTCGCTTGCAAGCGTTCCGCAAGATCGTGCTGCCGCAGGCGGTCACCGGGATCGCCGCGACGACCGTCTTTTCGCTGATCTTCTCGTGGAACGAATACGCATTCGCGCTCATGCTCACGTCGGACGTGGCGCGCACCGCACCGCCGAGCATCCCGCTGGTGTTGGGGACGGGCGGCATTGAATGGGCAGCCATCGCCGCCGGGTCGCTGGCATTCTTGATCCCAGTGGTGATCGTGACGTTCGTGCTGCGCCGACATCTGCTGCGCGGTGTCACCTTCGGCGCGATCCGCAAGGGCTAATCAACGATGGCAACTATCCAACTCCAGAATGTGGAAAAGAAGTTTGGCGAAAGCTACGCCGTCAAGCCGCTGAACATGACCATCAACAACGGCGAATTCATCGTCCTGCTCGGTCCGTCGGGCTGCGGCAAGACGACCACGCTGCGTATGATCTCCGGCTTGGAAGCGGTGACAAGCGGCAGTATTTTGTTCAACGGGCACGACGTGACATGGCTGCATCCGAGCCAGCGTGATATTGCCTTCGTGTTCCAGTTCTTCGCGCTCTATTCGCACATGACCGCGCGCGAAAACATCGCCTTTCCGCTGCAAGCGCAGGGCGTCAACCGGGCGGAGATCAAGCAGCAGGTGGCAGCCGTTGCCAAGATGCTCGAAATCGAACATATCCTCGACGCGCGCCCCGGCTCGCTGAGCGGCGGCGATCAGCAGCGCGTGGCGCTGGCGCGGGCGCTTGTGCGCAAGCCTGCCGCCTTCCTTATGGATGAGCCGCTCGGCGCGCTGGATGCCGAGTTCCGCGAGTCGATGCGCGCGGAGATCAAGCAGCTTCACATCAAGCAGGGCGCGACAACCGTCTACGTCACGCACGACCAGATCGAAGCGATGGCGATGGGCGACCGGATCGTGATCATGTCCAACGCCGTCGTGCAGCAGATCGGCACGCCGATTGAGGTCTACCACAACCCGGCGAATCTGTTCGTTGCCCGCTTTATCGGCAGCCCCGGTATGAACCTGATCGCCGGAGACTACCAATCCGGCGTGATCCGGTTGCCCGGAAACAACACGTTCCCTGTGCCGGATGCATGGCGGGCGCGCTTGGAGAACGATCTGCCGAAGAATGGGCAGGTGATTGTCG
>JACSRG010000072.1 GCA_014879865.1 Anaerolinea sp. | reverse complement strand
CACATAGGCGATGCCGTTCGCCAGCGTGAAGGCGACTTCCTGCGCCGCCGTGCTGCCTGCCTCGCGGATGTGATAGCCGCTGATGCTGATCGTGTTCCAGTGCGGCACGTTCGTCTTGCAGTAGGCGAACAGGTCGGTGATCAGCCGCATCGACGCCTTCGGGGGGTAGATATACGTCCCACGCGCGATGTATTCCTTGAGGATGTCGTTCTGCACCGTGCCGCGCAGCTTGTGCGACTCGACGCCCTGCCGCTTGCCGACGGCGATATACATGGCGAGCAGCACCGTCGCAGGCGCGTTGATCGTCATGCTGGTCGAGACTTTGTCGAGCGGAATGCCCTCGAACAACCGCTGCATGTCGCGCAGCGAACTGATGCTCACGCCGACCTTGCCGACCTCGCCAAGCGCCATCGGATCGTCGGCGTCGTAGCCGATCTGCGTGGGCAGGTCGAACGCGACCGATAAACCGCTCTGCCCCTGTTCGAGCAGGAAGCGATAGCGCGCATTCGATTCTTCGGCGGTGGCGTACCCGGCATACTGACGCATCGTCCAGAAGCGTGATCGGTACATCGTCGGCTGAATGCCGCGTGTGAACGGATATTCGCCGGGAAAGCCGAGTTTCGACTCGTACGCCAAATCGTCCTCTGGCGTGTAGATCGCGTCGAGCGGGATACCCGACGAGGTCGTAAACACGCCGCGTTCGGGCGCTTTTTCAAGCGAACGGCGCACGACATTCTCTTGCCAGCGCACTTTCGCATCATGCAGTCGAGTGGACATCAAAGACTCCTTGTGATTTTTATCACGTTCAATCTTGGAACTGATGCGCCGCAGCGTCTACCGACGATCTTCACGCCTTTACGTGCCGGACGGCACTATTGAACCAGCTAACCATCTTAGACCGCGCCCTTGAACGCCTCTTTGCCGACTTTTATCCCGATGAAGTTGTCGAACGTCAGGTCATTGAACGACCAGCCCATGTTCTGCTGAGCGATACGGAACAATACGCTGTAGCTGTTGGTATAGCGCTGCGCGCCTTCCAACCCGAACTGCTTGACCACGCGCCGAATCGACGTTTCGTCCGCCTCGATCTCGACGAAATTGCCGTACGGCAGTTCGTCCAGCATGAGTTCGGCGTCGCCGAGCTGGTAGGTCGTGCGGTATTTCTCATAGATGAACACGGGTTGAAACCCCAAGCGTTCGAGGATGATTTGCATCGTCTCAAGGTCGCTGACTTCGACTTCGGCTTCAAAGCGTGTGCTGCCGAAATTCCCGTGAATTTTCTCGCCGTCTTTGTAGGTCAGACGCGCGCGCGTATCGTAGCGCAGCCGGAGCACCGTCGAAGTCGTAGACAGCCAGCCATTTTCGGCATCAAAGCGGATGTTCTTCTCATACACACGCGGCGCGGTGATCTGCGCGCCTGCCGCCTCGATCCGCGCCCGCAGCGCGTCCAAGTCCGGGTAGTACAGCTTGAGTTCGGTCTCGTGTAACTTCGCCATGCTGTTTCATCCTCCGGTACATTTCCAACAGAAGCCCCTAAACCACCATGCGCATTGCTTCGGGCAAAGCATGACGCACCGCCGCGATTACCGCTTGGTAAGGCGCGGGTGCCGGGACATCGGGCGCGACGATGATCCCCCGTACGAATGATCCGGCGGCGCGTTCCACCATCCACACATCGGTCGAGTCGTGCGCGGGCAACCCGGATTGATCGACCAGTTTGTCGAAACCCGCCGCTTTGAATGCCAGTACCAACTTCTGGTAGCGCTCCTCGGCGATCTTATAGGTCAGCGGTTTCTGCGCCAGTGCACGGCGGTATACGACATCGAGGGTCACACCCCCGGTGATCGTCTTGACGAGCGTCGCCACCGAATCACACGCGCGCCGGTCGTAGTAATGGACGGTCACACGGTAGACATCCGTCACACCGGGTCTCTGTGCCATTTCCCCGACCGGCGCGCATTTCAGTTCCGCCGCCAGTCCGCGCAGCAGCGGTACATGATAGCCTAGCAGTGACATTGTGTCCGTCGGTCAGACCTCACCCCCCGACCCCCTCTCCA
>JACSRG010000220.1 GCA_014879865.1 Anaerolinea sp. | reverse complement strand
CGGACGTGCGCCTACTGGTGCGGCGACCCGCGCCTGACCTTGAGGGGGCGGAGTGCGTGACCGGCGATCTGCGTGATCTGGAGTCGGTCAAGCGGGCGCTGGACGGGGTCGATACGGTCTATCACATCGCCGCGCTGTACCGCCAAACCAACGTGACCGATGAAGAGATGCGCGCCATCAACATGTGCGGCACGGAAAACATGCTCAAGGCGGCGGTTGAGGCGGGCGTGCGGCGCTTCGTCCACTGCTCGACGGTCGGGGTGCATGGCGACGTGCAGGAAATGCCCGCGAACGAGGACAGCCCGTACAACCCCGGCGACATCTACCAGCAGACCAAGCTGGAAGGCGAAGAGATCGCGCAGAGCTACCGCGATAAGCTGCCCGTGACGATCTTCCGTCCGGCAGGGATTTACGGTCCCGGCGATCTGCGCTTCCTGAAGCTGGTCAAGGCGATCAACAACGGCACATTCGTGATGATCGGGTCGGGGGAGACGCCGTACCAGATGATCTATATCGACGATCTGGTCGATGGAATTCTGCAATGCGGGACGAACCCGAATGCGGTGGGCGGTATTTACATCCTCGCGGGGAAAGAAATCGTGACGCTCAACCAGCTCGTCAAGCTGATCGCGGAGGTGCTCAACGTGCCTGTACCGCGCTGGCGCGTGCCGCTGTTCCCGGTGTATGCAGTGTCGTACGCGGTCGAACTGGCGTGCAAACCGCTCAAGATCGAGCCGCCGCTCTTTCGCCGCCGCATCGACTTTTTCCGCAAGGCGCGCGCGTTCGACAGCTCGAAAGCGGCGCGCGAAATCGGGTTCGCGCCGAAGGTCGATCTGCGGACGGGCTTCAAGCACACGGTGGACTGGTACAAGGCGAACGGGCTGCTGTCGATGATGTAGCCTGCGGTTTACAGAAACTTTACCTTTTCCCACCAACACCCCATAGTTCCTCCACTGCTCCACCACAGCCGCGCTCTATCGTAGAGGCATGGTTTTGGACTGGAGGACAACATGAAAGTCAAACGTACACTCTCTCTGTTCGCGGTGGTGGTGCTGGTGATCATGAGCTTCGCGGTGGCAGCCTATGCCGATGAAGAGGTGATTCTGCCGAAGATCGACGATGGGCGGGTGAACGCCTTCGACATCGACGCGCCGGTCGCGGTCTACGAACTGCGCGTCTACCCGGATGCCGAAGACGTGGATTACAGCGTGTTGAGCAGCATCGAATTCTGGGGCATCATCTCCGATGGCGTGGTCGATAAGGTGTTGGAAGTCAGTGCCGCCGACGTGGAAGCGGGCATTAGCGCCAGCAGCATGACGATCATCGCGGCGGACAACGGCTACCTGCTGTGCGCCGAAGTGGACGACACGCTCACCTTGATCGCGCCGAACGGGTACAGCTTCAACTGGACGCCGAGTCTCTAGGCGAACACTCGAATACGTCACCGGTATGAGCAGGGCTGTGGTCGCAAGATCATAGCCCTGCTTGTTTTCGTTCCTGCTAATTTGGTACACTCATTCGATACTTGACGCAGGAATCCGGTTATGCTCCCTGACGCGCCCCAGTTCAAGCATGACGTTTTCATCAGCTACGCACGCCGTGATGCAGAGATCGGCGCTGTGCGATTAGAAGTCGCACTGAAGCAGCGGCAGCCAAGTTTGCGCCTCTGGCGTGACGAGTATGGCATTAATCCAACGCAGTATTTCACGACTGAAATCGAAGCGGCAATTGAGCAATCGCGCTGCATTATCGTTTGCGTCACGGAAGATGTGAAGCGCGAAGACAGTTTTGTCCCCCTCGAAATTGCGTATGCACGAAAGCTCAAGAAACCGATCTTTGTCGCTCGTTTTGCCGACGTGGATCCACCGCTTCTCCTGATGAATCATACATGGATTGATTTCCACAAGAACTGGGACACTGCTTTTGATCAGGTGGTGCCGTGGCTGAATAGAACGCTGTCCGACGTTTCAACAACCGCCACTGCGGTCGATTCGGAGTCCGATCCGTATCACAGTTACCTAGAACTGCTGCTGACAGATATTGTCGAGAATTTGCGAATCTCCGTCTTATCCCCTGAGCCGATTCCGCTGCGGATGAAAAACTCTCCGGCAGACGTGCGAGCTCCGCGAAAGTTCGTGATCTATCCCATCAATGATCAACCGTATCGCGCTTCACATTCTGATCTACCTTCCGTTACTTATGATTCGCTGAAAGAGGCTTTTGAAAGTGCGAGCTGCTCCGGTCGGGTTTTGCTGCTCGGTGAACCGGGAGCGGGAAAAACAACCTCACTGCTGGCATTTGCCCGTTCCGCGGTGGTCGCCCGTTTAAACGATGTAAATCAACCGCTGCCGATTTTTGCACGGATTGCTACGTGGAATGCTGACCAGAACATCAAGATCGCAGACTGGCTGTCTTCTGAAAACGAGGGGATCACCAACGATCAGCTTGGTGAGCTGGAGAGTTCCAATAAGCTGCTGCTGCTGCTGGATGGACTAGACGAGCTTGGGGAGCGCCGAATCGACCCGCAGAGCAGAGAACCGTATGATCCGCGTGAGCGATTTCTCGGCGTATTGCCCGCGAACGTCAAGTTGATCCTGAGCAGTCGGGCAGAAGAATACCGCCGCATCGGCGAGAAAGCGCGTGCGAATTGTGCCGTCTCGTTAGAGCCACTGAACGACGGTCAGATCCAAGCTTTTCTTGAAGACGTACCGGAGTTGTGGAATATCGTCGCCAGTGAGGATCGCGCATTTAAGGATGCCCTGCGCAACCCACTGCTTCTCGCATTGTTTCGGAAAGGCTATGAGAGAACTCCCGAAGCTGTACGCGCGCTGCGTAAATTGAGCGCGGGTGAACTCAATGAGCGAATCTTCGACGTCGTCATCGAAAAACGTTGGGCATATGAACAGGCACGAAGCCAGCCTCTTCGGTACACGGCAACCGAGTTGAAGCAGCGCTTGGGCGAAATCGCCATCGCTATGTTGGATACCTACAACTCGACGTTCGATTCTTCGCTACTGGGGTCGGATGCAGAAGAAATTTTGGCGCTGGCTATTCGTCTTAATCTGGTGCAGTCAATCAACGAAACGACCTTTCGTTTCTTGCATCTGCGTTTGCGTGACGCTCTCGTATTCCCGATCTTGATGGCTTCGATGAGCAACCGGGCTTTTGGAGTCCGCGCGAAAGCCACGATTTTACTTGGAAGAATCGGGGATCAACGGTCACTCAAATTGCTCTCTGACGCGCTGAAAGACCTTGCGCCAGAGGTTCGAAGCAGTGCTGTTTCTGCCTTGCGGAGTATACGGAATTCTGAGATCGCCGAATCGCTGATCAGTGTGCTCAACGATCCTGAAGGGCAGGTTCGCGAACTTGCCGCTGACGCTCTCGTCGAGATCGGCGAACCAGCTATTTCGCCGCTGATTGCAGGCTTTCATCATCCCGATTGGAATGTTCGCAGTTATGCAGCCGACATCGTCAAAGAGATATGTGAAGGAGAACCGACCGGGTGGATAGCCGATGCTATCATTACGCTGTTTGACCATCAAGACGCGTATGTTCGTCTATGCGCGGTTCGTGCTCTGGGGAAACCAGAAGAGTCTCAGCCCCGGTTAGCCTTAACCCGTTTGTTAGACGATCCAAGTGCAAGCGTACGCTTGCGTGCAGCCCATGCCTTAGGCTTAATCGGGTAACTTAAACTCTGACGGCTTCGTCCTCCCGCTTAAGTACAGACGATCAAGTTCATTTGGGGGCATGAGGGCATTTTCAACACCCTCATGCCTCGTCCTTTACCGCAAACATCCCTAGAGATTAATTCGTTTGTAGATTGCCGAAAGTCGTTGTGTAGGGGCAGACCTATGTGTCTGCCCAATTGCGGGCGCACACAGGTGCGCCCCTACGAAACGCGCCCATCAGGATTCAGTTTGTGGATAGGTTCTTACTCCTCCACCGGAATATTGAGGATGAAGGTCGTGCCTGCGCCCACCTGACTTTCCACGCTGATCGTTCCGCCGTGCAGTTCGACCGCTTCTTTGGCGATCACCAAGCCCAAGCCTGTCCCGGCAATCGCGCCGACATTCGACGCGCGATGGAACGCCTGAAACAGGTGCTTCAAATCGGCTTCGGGGATGCCGATTCCATGATCGCGCACGCGGATCGTGATATTCCCGTTCGCGCGGGCAATGCTCACCGTGACCGGCTGCTTGTCCCCGGAATATTTGATCGCGTTTGAAACGAGGTTGCTGATCGCCTGACGCATGAGTTTTTTGTCGATCTGGACGGCGTTCAAGCCCACCGCGCCCGTATACTGTACGCGGTGTTCACTGCCGGGGGCGCTGGTGTACTCCTCAATCACGTCACGGCACAGCGCATCCAGATCGCAGCGCGCACGGTTGAGCCGCAAATGTCCGGTTTGCATACGCGAGAGCTGCAAGACATCTTCGACGATCTCCGTCAAGTGCTGCACCTGCTCGACGATCTTGAACAGCTTTTCGTCGATGCGTTCTTCAGTCAGCTTATCCCGGTACAGCGCGAGCGTTTCGGTCAGGGTGAGGATGGTTGCCAGCGGCGTGCGGAACTCGTGGGATGCCATCGACACGAAACGCGTCTTCAGGTCATTCAGTTCCTTTTCCACGTCCAGCGCTTGACGCAGCGCCGCTTCGCTCCGCTTCTGCTCGGTGACATCCCAGTTGACGCCGACCATCTTTTCCGGGCTGCCGTCCGTGCCCGGCACGACGATCCCGTTCGCCTTGATGTAGCGAATTTCGCCATCGGGGCGGATGATGCGGTATTCGGTATCAAGCAGCATCTCGGCATTCAGCATGTCGTAGCTCGCCGTCCAGAACTGCGCCGCGTCGTCCGGGTGAATCAGCCGGGCGATGCTCTCTCCCGTCAGCGGGTATTCTTGGCGGGTCATCCCGTGCAGATCGTACATCCAGTCGTCCCAGTCGAGCGTATTCGCCCCCAGATCCCATTCCCAGATGCCGATTCCGCCGGAACGCGTGGCAAGGTCGAGCCGCTGCGCCAGCGCCACCAGCGTTTGCGCCGCCTGCTTGCGTTCGGTGATGTCTTCGTAGGCGACATTCACGCCGACGATTTCGCCATCTTCGGTCTTCACCGGATGGTAGCGAAGTTCAAAGCACACCGGGCTGCCGTCGATGTAGCCGTTTTCTTCGAAGACGAGCGAACTCCCCGCCAGCGTGAGTCTCATGCGCCGCAGGAATTCCTCGTGCGCATACGGCGGAAGATATTCCAGCATCGACCGACCGACTTGCAGCGCGACGCCATACTGACGGACGCTGACCGCGTTGGCTTCGCGGTTGACGACACGGATGATGCCGTCTCGATCCAGCAGCAAGAAGGCGATGGGCGTGCTGTCGAGCACCGAACGCAGATCAGCTTGGGAGCGGTGTAGGGCTTCCTCCTGCGCCTTGAACTGGCTGTGATCGTGCGAAATACCGACCAAACCGGTGATCTCGCCCTGCAAGTTACGCAGCGGGACTTTCGTCGTCAGCACGCACAGTTCACCCCCAGTCGGCACAATGGTCTGTTGTTCAAGATTCACAAACGCCTGACCGGCAAGCAGCACGCTGTTTTCGTCTTCGTCGGTTTTTTCGGCAGTCACCTTCGGGAAAAAGTCGGATTTCATTTTGCCAATGGCTTCGGCAGGGTCTTGCACGCCGTAAAGCCGAGCAGTAGCGCGGTTGATCAGCATATACCGGTGCTGCGTGTCTTTCACATAGATGAAGTCGGGCAGCGCATCGATCAGCGTGCGCAGCAAGTTGCGCTCCTCGGCGATTGCCCGATCCGCCCGCTTACGTTCGCTGATGTCGCGGATGATGCACACAACCGTCGCCGCGTGACCTTCGCGGTTCACGGGGGCAATGCTGATCTCCGCGTCGAAGGTCGTCCCATCCGCCCGTTTGAACTGCACTTCAAGTTGAGCGGTATCGCCCGTTTCTTTCACTCTACCGAGCATCGCTTGCAGGCGGTTAACGTCGTGATCCACCACGAAACTCTTGAGCCGCTTGCCGACATAGCTGTCCGCCGTGATGCCGAGCAGCGTGTCGAAGGTGAAATTCGCCTGCTGGATACCGTGCTCAAGATCGAGGACGAGGATGCCGTCGCCGCTGTGGTTAAATATCGCTTCGATATGATTCTTGACGCGCTCCAGTTCAGCGGTGCGCTGCTCGACGCGCTGTTCCAGCGTATCGAGGAGCATCTGGCGATCCTGCTCCGCCCGTTTCTTCGCGGTGATGTCGCGCCCGACGCCCTGATATTCGAGGATATTGCCGTCGGCATCGAAGAGCGCGCGATCCGTCCATTCCGTCCAGCGCTCCGATCCATCCGGCAGGCGGGTGCGATGCTCGGCGCTGGCGACCGGATGCTCGACGGTCAGCGAGCGCAGATGTGCGAGCGCCTCGGCGTGATCGGCTTCAGGAATCGCGTGGAATAAATAGTAGCCGATGATGTCTTCGGGGCGCTTGCCGAACAAATTTTGCGCATACGAGCGATTGACGAACGTCAGGCGGAAGTCGGTATCGTAGCGGCACAGGAAATCAACCTGATCTTCGACCACGCTGCGATAGCGTTCCTCACTGGCGCGCAGTTCCAGTTCAGCTTGCTTGCGTTTGAACGCATATTGGAGGGCTTTACGGAGCAGCGGCGCGGTGATCTGCCCTTTGACGAGGTAATCCTGCGCGCCGTAATTGACCGCGAGGACGGCTTGTTCATCACTATCGATTCCTGTTGCGATCACGACGGGCAGCGTAGAAAAGAGCGCGGCGATCCGCTCGAAGGTGATCAGCCCGAAGCTGTCCGGCAGACCGAGGTCGAGCAGCAGCACATCGACCGGGTGCATGCTCAGGTAGGTGATCCCATCCGCCAGTGTGCTTTTCCACACCGTCTCAAAGGTGCTGTCGGGTGTCGAATTCAGGTATTCGGTGGCGAGTAGAAAATCGTCCTCGTTATCCTCGATGATCAACACGCGCATAAGTTCACCTTCGGAGGGTCGGCGGGAGGATGACGGTATGCCCCCAGTAATTGAAAAACAGGCTGATCACACGGATCATCTCGGTCAACGTGACCGGCTTGCGAATGTACGAGGACGCACCGAACGAGTACGAGCGAATCACGTCCTCTTCGCGGTCGCTGCTCGTAAGCATAATGACGGGGATGCGGCTGAGTTCCGGGTCATGCTTGATGGCAGAAAGTGCCTCGAAGCCGTTCATGCGCGGCATATTGATGTCCATGAGGATCAAGTCAGGCATTACGGCGACATCAGCGAATTTGCCCTGCCGGTGCAGGTAGTGCAGCGCCTGTTCACCATCTGCGGAGACGCCATCAATACGCAGCGCCGGTTCAACCGCAAAGGCTTCGCGGATCAAGACGACATCGTCGTCGTTATCTTCAACCAGCAGAATTCCAATGGGTTTATGCATCGTCGATTTCCATACTGCCTTAATCTATGGATAGCTTACCGCCGTTTTCGGCAAATGTAATTAAGAATTGTGAGCCGCCGTTTGAACGCGGTTGAACCCACGCGCGCCCGCCGTGCCGTTCGGCGATTTCGCGCACAATCGCCAAGCCTGCACCGGTGCCCTCGATTTCGCGTCCGACAGCGCGTTGAAACAGTCCGAAAATGCGGTCGGCGTGTTCCGGCGCGACCCCGATGCCCCGATCCCGAATCACGAAGCCGACTTCGCCGCGCGCCGGGTCTACCCAACGCCCGACCTCGATTTCCGGGGCGACCCCGGCGCGCGTGAACTTGAGCGCGTTTTGGAGCAGGTTGTAGAGCGCTTGTACCGCCCACATGCGATCTACGTAGACGGTCGGCAAGTCCGGCTCGATGGTGATCACCGCGTGCAGAGACTCGATCTGTGGTTCGAGCATCGTCAGCGCCGCGCCGATCAAGTCCGCCCCGCCGACATGCTGATTCGGCGTGATCAACCGCTGCGCGCGGGAAAGCTGCAAAATATCGTCAATCAGGCGATCCATGCGTTCGCCGCCGCGCACGATGCGCCGGAGAAAATCGCGCCCTTTGTCGTCCAACTGCGCGTCGTAGCGATCCACCACCATCTGCGCGAAACTGCGAATCGCGCGCAGAGGTTCGCGCAGGTCATGGGAGGTGATGTAGAGCAGCGTTTCGAGATCGCGGGTTTTGCGCGCCTGCATGAGTTCTGCCTGTTTGCGCGCGGTGATGTCGCTGAGGACGACGGCGTAATTCTTGAGTGCGCCGTCTTCTTCGAGCGTGAATACCGTCTGGTCGATGTCGAGCAGGCGACCATCGCGGCATTTGATACGCAGTTCTCCGCGCCAGTGGTGTACCCCGGTTGGGATATTCACGGCGGGCAGCAGGGTGTCGAGCGCCACGCCGAGCACGTCCGCCGCCTCGTAGTTGAATTTGAGCAAGAACGCGCCGTTAGCATGTTGAATCACGCGCTCTGGATCGAGCAAAAGCAGCGGATCGTTGAAGCCGTCGATCACCGTCCAGAAGCGCGCATCGCTGGCATTGAGCACCTGCTCGATGCGCTCCCAGTCCTCGACCGCCTGCTCGCGTTCGAGCGTGCGCAGTTCGCGCCGCAGGATGAACGGCAGCCGGTCGGCGTCCGCCGTCGAGATCACATCGCGCACGCGCACATCCGCCACCGTCAGCGCGCGCTCGACCTCGTCCGGCGCGCACAGCAAAATCACCGGCGTACGCAGCGATTGCGGGAACACATCGGCGCGCCATTGGCTGAAGGCGCACAGAATCGCGCTCCAAATGCGGTGAGCGAAAAGAGAGGGGGTGCTGGCTTGTTCGATCTGCGCGCGGAAGCCGAGCGCGGCGGTGGCGCTGACAGCGCGTTCTGTCCACGCGGCTGAGTCGTCGATGATGAGGATGCGCTTGGTCATGGGATGGGCTGCCTGCTGTGCCGAGAGTTTCGCTTCAATGTATCTTACGCCGAATTCATACTCCTTGAAATATGATCTTCATCATTGCTCGCTGCGGGCGGGTTCTATGTTAAGATCGCATACAGATCAGTGTCTTGGATGTGCCATGTTCGCCGACGACATTCGCTATGATGTGTTCATCAGTTACGCCCGACGGGATGCAGGTCTGGGCGCTGCGCCGCTTGAGGACGCCCTCAAGCGATGGAAGCCTGACTTGCGCATTTGGCGTGATGTCCGCGATCTTGACCCCTCGCAAGATTTCACCGCAGAGATCGAAAAGGGAATTGAGGGGTCTGATCGCGTTATCGTCTGTATTACCCCGGACGTCAAGCGCGAAGATAGTTTCGTGCGTCGTGAGATTCAGTATGCAATTCTCTCGAAGAAGCCCATTTTTCTAGCCCGTTTCACCGACGTTGTGCCGCCAATCTCGGTCGTCAACCTGACATGGATTGACTTTTTTCCTGATTGGGATGCGGGATTTGCCAAGTTGACAGGCTGGTTGAGCGACGCAACGGTTAAAGCTGCTGCGCCTGCTCCTTCCACCGATCCCTACCGTGAATACGTGCAAACGCTTTACGCCGATGTAATCGAAGACTTGCGCCGCTCCGTCTTCTCGACCGAGACGATCAGCTTGCGCGCCGTCGAGTCGGCGGGGGATGTGGCGGCACGTCCGGCGCGGCGGCTCACGCCCAAGTACATCCCGTATGCGCTGCGTGACGATGATCCGCCAACGCCTGCGCCGGTCACCGGCGCGCCCGCCGAATTCGACTCGCTGCGTGACGCCTATCTCAGTACGGGCTGTGACGGACGCGTCCTGCTGCTCGGCGAACCGGGCGCGGGCAAGACGACCTCACTGTTGGCATTTGCCCGTGACGCCGCCGCCGCTCGCTTGGACGATCCGCGTCAGCCGCTCCCGGTGTTCGCGCGCATTTCCGGCTGGAATTCGAACCCGCCTACGCCGCTGACAGAGTGGTTAGCCACGCAGCATGATGGACTTCAGCCAGACGCGCTGGCAAGCCTGATCGAACACGGCGACGCGCTGCTGCTGCTCGACGGGCTGGACGAACTCGGCAACCGCCGCCCGATTGATCCCGACAAGCCGGAAAAAGGCGACTATGATCCGCGTGAACGCTTCTTGGCGATTTTGCCTCCGTCCGGCAGGCTGATCCTGAGCAGCCGCGTCGAGGACTACCGCCAGATCGGTCAGCAGGCGCGGCTCAACTGCGCGGTGCGCTTGCAGGGCTTGGACGACGCGCAAATGCAGGCTTATCTGTCGAACGCGCCTGACTTGTGGGAGATCGTCTCCGGGGATGCCGACTTGAAAGAGGCATTACGCACACCGCTACTACTGGCATTGTTCCGCGTCGGCTTTGAGAGTAGTCCTGAAGAAGCGCGCAAATTGAAGGATTTGAATGAAGTTGACCTCAACACGCATATCTGGAACGTGTTCATCGAGCGCCGCTGGAAGTTCGAGCAGGCGCGTTCAACTGAACCGCTGCCATACACTATCGAGGAAGTGAAGGATGAGCTCGTGCGCGGAACAGCGTCAGCCTTTTCAAAGTCGATTCGCACCTCCAAAACTCTCGTGGCAAGGTCGGACTTCAGCAGCAGGGAAAGAAAATCCTTCATCGAGTTAGCACAGCAGCTCGATCTGCTGCAACCAGCGGGCACGATCTGGTTAAGGCTTGCGCCGCCGTCGCGAGAGCGAGACAGAGTTTCGGCCTATCGGTTCCTGCATCTCCGCCTACGCGATGCGCTACTGTTCGCAGGCTTGCGTCATGCCGATGCAATAGTGCGGGCGAAAGCATTCGCGACCTTTGGTTTTCTGGAGGATGCGCGATCAATCGAACCTTCAATCGCTGCGCTGCATGATCCAGAGGGGATTGTGCGCGCTGCTGCTGCCACTGCCTTAGGAAAATGCAGGAATGAGCAGGCATTAGACCCCCTGATCGCTGCCTTACGCGACCCAGACAATGACGTCCGCCGTGCTGCTGCCAGCGCCTTAGGCGAAATAAAGGACAGGCGGGCGGTAGGAGTCCTAATTGCCGCATTGCACGACACAGAAGGGATCGTGCGCGCTGCTGCTGCCACTGCCTTAGGAAATTTCACGAACGTGCAGGTATTAGACCCCTTGATTGCTGCCTTGCGCGACCCAGATACTGAGGTTCGCCGTTTTGCCGTCGATGCTTTAGGGGCTACAGGCGATAATCAGGCAGTCAAACCCCTGATTGCTATGCTGCGTGACCCAAGTTCCAACAGTATACCCTACGCTGCCGTCGCTGCTTTACGCAAATTTCCTAATAATCAACTTGCCCAAGCTGCCCTCGCCGAATTTGTCGCGGGCAGAATAAAACCGCGCAACGAACGAAGCCTCTGGTGGCGGCTGATCGGCTGGCGCTTTGATCGCCTCACGCGCCGCCGCCCGTGAAACGACGCTCGTAGGGACGCCCAACGGGGCGTCCGTTACCCCCTCATACGGCGGACGCGGTGCAACCTTCGGATGCCCTGCGCGTCCCTACAATCTATTTGCCCGTTTGCTGTAGGGGCATGATATACCAACCATGCTCCTACGTCCCCATTTCGCAAAGCGTCCCTACGATCCCTACGCAGGGAATTCGATCTGCTCGTAGACCTCCGCCAGCTTGAGCGTGCAGCTAATCGACGCGAGCGCCGCTTCGGCGTTCAAGCCGCTCGCGGCGGCGAACTGCCAGAAGCCGTGTTCCTGCCGCAAATACCATTCGATCTGCGGTCTGTCCTGCGCGATCAACACGTATTCTTGCAGCGACTCGAGCTCGCGGTAGAGTTCAAACTTCTTGCCCCGGTCGTAAGCCTCAGTCGAAGGGGATAGGATTTCGATAATCAGCGTCGGGTTGAGCAGAATGCTGACGGAGTCACGTATCAACTGTGCATCACCACACACGACGCTCACATCCGGGTAGGTGTACAATCCGCCCGGTTTGACACGCACACGCATGTCACTTCCATAGAGTTTGCAGGGACGCCCGCGCAGTTGAGTTCTCAGCGCCGTAACCACATTTGCGTTGATCAAAATGTGCTCTTCGCTACCACCGCTCATAGCAAAGATTTCACCGTTAAGATACTCGTGCTTGAATTCGCTGGCGCGCTCGAACGCCAGATATTCTTCTTC